>JAGQNA010000004.1:16559-39886 GCA_020428315.1 Candidatus Saccharimonadota bacterium | reverse complement strand
CATAATACTTTACAGACTTACAAATATCTTGAGTCGGGTGCACATTGGGCAATTATTGCTTTGGCTACCGTAATGATTCTAAAGCTATTTCATATCGAATTACCCGAATTGGTTGTCGGTACAATTGGGTTAGTGTTTGTCGGTGGTGCCGTATTTTCATCTGTATTAGCAAATCGACAACAATCAAAGTCAAAAAATGGCTAAGACATTCTTTTTCTACGACCTTGAAACAAGCGGACTCGATCCAAGGAATGATAGAATAATGCAATTTGCTGGCATACGAACCGATATGGAACTCAATCCGATTGGTGAGCCGTATAATGTTCTTGTTGAATTAGCCGATGATACACTACCAAGCCCGCGTGCTGTTCTGGTAACAGGCATAACGCCCCAGAAAACAAGAGAGGAAGGCTATAGCGAGGCTGACTTTGCAAGGTTACTGGCTGAAGAGGTATTTACCGCAGACACTATAACAGTTGGCTTTAACAACGTACGGTTTGATGATGAGTTTATTAGGTATCTTTTTTGGCGAACATTTCGTGATCCTTATGAGTGGGCCTGGCGAGAGGGACGTAGCCGTTGGGATTTACTGGACGTAGTGAGGATAACACGGGCACTCCGACCAAATGGTATAAAATGGCCTGTTGACAAGGATGGTAAGGCTGTAAATAAGCTAGAGCTACTCACAAGAGAGAACGGTTTAAGTCACGAAAAGGCACATGATGCGCTGAGTGATGTTGAGGCGTTAATAGCTGTCACTGCACTGATTAAGAGTAAGCAGCCAAAATTATTTAGCTATCTACTAAAGATGCGTGATAAGAAATTAGTTCAAGAGCTAGTTAATCTTGAAAATAAGCAGCCATTTGTATACTGTAGCGGACGATACCAGGCCGAGTTTGAAAAAACCACAGTTGCTATTCCGCTAACAACTGGTCGACACGGTAACGTAGTCGTATATGATTTACGCTATAGTCCGGCAGATTTTGCTGAACTCAGCGTTAAGGATTTATCAGCAAATATTTTTGCCGATAGCCAAGCTAGGCGAGCAAAGTCATATCAGCCAGTACCCATAAAAGAGCTAGTGTACAATAAATGTCCAGCGGTTGCACCAGTTGGTGTGCTTGAAGAGTTAAACGGCTGGGAGCGTATAGGACTTGATGAACAAACGATCTCAAAACATTGTAAGATTTTATTATATGCACCAGACTTTGCTGAAAAGATACGAAGTGTATTCGAGGATAGACCTGAGTTCACAAAGCAACCAGAAGTTGAGGCCCAACTCTATGATGGTTTTATCGGGGATCGAGATAGAATACGAGCAACTAGTATTGTAAATGCAAATGATCTGGCAGACATGCGACCAGATTTTGATGACGAACGACTGACTAAGCTACTGCATCACTACAAGGCACGAAACTATACAGCGAGCCTCACTGAAGACGAGCGAATCTCATGGGACCAGTGGCGGTTACATAGAATTACTTCCTTATCTACAGCCTACATGGATGAAATTCAAGAACTCTCTACTGGCAAAGATATTAACAAAAATACAATCTACCTGCTAGATGAGCTAAAGTTATGGCTTGAGAGTGTTATTTCCTAGAGCTGTCTGTAACGACGCTTAGGCAGGTAGGTAATCTTTGGTAAATTATTATGAAATATTATGTAAAATGTGTATATAGTGAGTAGTAGAGTAGTACCACTATAAAAAATTAACATGATTGATGCCGGAAGCGAGTAGTTTGTACCCGGGATGGTTCCAAATAATATAAACATTGTAATCGCTGGTAAAATCTTGAATTGAACTACGATTAGTAGTATAGATAGCGAATTACTTAAAACTATTACATTTTTTCTCATTCCAAATCTCTGTTATAAATATAAATTAGCACCATTGTCAACTAGATGCAATCATAAGCAATTATAAATCATTAGCCTATCAGTGTATGATAATAATATATGCCAAAAAGTGTAGCTACAAAACAGGGGTTTACAATTGTTGAGTTACTTATTGCTATTGCTGTAGTTGCAATATTAGCTGCTATTAGTGTTGTCACTTATCGAGGTATTCTAGACCGAGCTAGGACGAGTGCCGTCACTAGCTCTTTATCGCAAACTAGTAATAAGCTTGACATCTACAAGACTACTGAAGGCAGCTATCCGGCTAGTCTTGCGGTGGTTGGTGTGTCGAATAGCACAAGCTTGAAATATGAATACACTCTCGGCACTGACGGACACTATTGCATGACAGCAACTGATCAGAATATATCTTACTTTACATCGTCTACGACCAAGAAGACGGTAGTGGGTGGGTGTGCTGGGCATACTTGGCCAGGCAGTGTGGTGTTAACAAATCTAGTGCCAAATGGTGATTTTAGGCAAGGGACTAGCAGTTGGCTCGGGTATGGTGCGTCTATTTCTGTTGTAGATGACAGTTTAACTGCTACAGTGACCAATGTGTTCGGCGGTGTGGCTGCACGTAGCACTCTTTCGCCGACTGCTGTTTCAGGCAGGGCTTATTATTTGAAATATACAATTAAGCCTTTTTGGACACATCAGCCGCTAGTGGTTGGGCTCGGGGGTCCAGGCTGGATGGCTCCAAAGGCCTCAGCCGGGATTGAGACAGTTGTCTCTGGTATTTACACAGCAACGACACCGAGTACATATGTAGACTTGCGCCTTAACCAAGCCGGGACAACGATGATGGCAACTGGATCTCAAGTATCATTCAAGCGTGTATTGGTAATTGACCTGACTACAACATTCGGTGCCGGCAAGGAGCCCACCAAAGATCAGATGGATCAGATTATGACACAGCTTCCGAACGGTTGGTTTTATAGTACAACAACCGTCAATACTAATGGTATATTGTAGCTTACCGAGTTCTGGGTAAGGAGTTGGTACCTTGACACCTCCTTGGTTATGAGTATGCTGCTAGAAAAAAGTACAAAAAAATAGTATAATACTTCGATATGTCTAATGTATTACGGGTAGTTGGAGCACGGGAACATAATCTAAAAAATGTCTCTGTTGAAATTCCTAGAGATAAGTTAGTTGTAATCACGGGACTTTCAGGATCGGGTAAGTCGTCCCTTGCATTTGATACGATATATGCAGAGGGTCAACGCCGATATGTTGAGAGTCTTTCTAGTTACGCCAGGCAATTTCTAGGGCTTATGGAAAAACCCGACGTTGATCAAATTGATGGATTAAGCCCAGCTATATCGATTGATCAGAAGTCAACCAGTCGGAATCCAAGATCAACAGTTGCAACAGTCACTGAAATATACGATTATCTTAGGCTACTATACGCAAGGATCGGTATACCGCACTGCCCGGTCTGTCACAAAAAAGTCGAACGACGTTCTGCGCAAGCGATTGTTGATGAGATTAGTAAAGCCCCGGATGATACTAAGCTAATTATTTTAGCCCCACTTGTTAACCAAAAGAAGGGCGAGTTTGCACATATCCCGGAGCAGTACCGTCGACAGGGCTTTGCTCGAGTACGAGTTGATGGAGTTATATATAATCTTGACGAATTCCCAGAGCTAGACAAGAAATATAAGCATGATATTGATCTAGTTATCGACCGCTTGATTATTAATAACGACAGTTTAAGTAGATTAAGTCAGAGCGTTGAACAGGCATTGCAACACGCCGACGGGATAGTTCAGGTTATGTACGTTGATGATAATAATCGTATTACCACGTTATCGCAACGGTATGCATGTGTAGATCATCCCAGCGAAGAAATTCCTGAGCTGGAACCTCGTTTATTTAGTTTTAACGCACCACAAGGCGCATGTCAGACATGTATGGGGCTAGGTAATCGACTAGAGGTTGATCCAGAACTCGTATTTAACCCAAATCTTACAATTTCTGAAGGTTCGATCCGACCTTATAATCGTGTTAATGCTGACGCCTGGTATATGAAACGTCTAACTAAAGTAGCACAAGCCCATGGCTTTAGTATAAAAGTACCGGTCAAAGATTTATCGGCAGATGCATTAGATAAAATACTTTATGGAACCGGGAGTCAGAAATACACCGTTGAATTAGGAAATGGACGTGAGTACGATAGTACGTACGAAGGCGTGATTCCAAACTTAGAACGTCGACACAAAGACACAGATAGTGAGTTCATGCGAAAAGATATTGAGAGATTTATGCGAGAACGCAAATGTCATACCTGTAAAGGTTCTCGCCTCAAGCCTGTTGTGTTGGCGGTGACAGTGCATGATTTGAGTATTATTGACATCATTAGTTTGGGGGTAGCTGACGCAGTTAGACTATTTGATGAAGGTTTAAAACTGACCAATCAGGAAATGCAAATCGCTAGACAGATTCTTAAGGAGATCAAAGACCGACTTGGTTTCATGAATAACGTAGGGCTTGGCTATATAGAATTAGCACGTGCTGCCAATACACTTAGTGGTGGGGAGGCGCAGCGGATTCGACTTGCAACACAAATTGGAAGTGGTTTGCAGGGAGTGTTGTATGTTCTTGATGAGCCAAGCATTGGCCTGCATCAACGAGATAACGATAGATTGATAAAAACACTGAAACATTTGCGCGATCTTGGAAATACTGTATTGGTAGTTGAGCACGATGAGGATACTATTAGGCAAGCTGACTTTTTATTAGATATTGGACCTGGAGCAGGCGTGCATGGCGGAGAGATTATTTCAATGGGTACACCCGATGAAGTTACCAAAGATAAAAATAGCCTAACAGGAAGGTATTTGGCACGAACTGAGATCATACCAGTTCCAAAAAAGCGACGAAAAATTAATAAAGATAGATTGCTGTTAATTCGTGGTGCTCGAGAAAACAATTTACAGAATATTGATGTAACGATTCCGCTTGGAGTGCTAACTGTAGTTAGCGGTGTTAGCGGCAGCGGAAAGAGTACATTGATAAATGATATTCTCGCAAAAGAGCTAATATCACGCTTGCATCGAGCACAAACCGTTCCTGGTTTACATGATTCAATCGATGGCATTAATCAACTTGATAAAGCAATTGTAATTGATCAGAGTGCAATCGGTCGCACTCCACGTTCGAATCCAGCCACCTATACCGGCGTCTTTACGGCGATTAGAGAATTATTTGCTGGCACTCCCGAGTCAAATATTCGAGGTTATAAAGCGGGAAGATTTAGCTTTAACGTCAAGGGCGGCCGGTGTGAGAATTGTCAGGGCGACGGAGTAATCAAGATTGAGATGCACTTTTTACCCGATGTTTATGTAACTTGTGAAGAGTGTAAAGGCAAGCGCTACAATCGTGAGGCATTAGAAATAACTTATAGAAAAAAAACTATCAGTGACGTTTTAGAAATGACAGTTGAGTCTGCAGCAAAATTCTTTGAAAACGTACCTAGTATTGCTCGTAAGTTGGATACCCTTGTTGAAGTTGGACTTGGCTATATAAAGTTAGGTCAACCCGCGACAACTTTTAGCGGTGGTGAAGCGCAGCGTATTAAACTTGCCAGTGAGTTGAGTCGTCGTAACACAGGCAAAACCATCTATATATTAGATGAGCCTACGACTGGGCTGCACAGTGCAGATGTAAAGAAATTATTACACATATTGAATCAACTTATTGATGGTGGCAATAGTATGGTTATAATCGAACACAACCTAGACGTAATAAAGACAGCTGATCATATAATTGATATGGGTCCTGAGGGTGGTGCAGGAGGAGGTCTGGTGGTAGCCGAAGGAAGCCCTGAAGTTGTCTCGAAAATTAACCAAAGTTTTACAGGTAAATATTTAAAGGGCGTACTATCAAATTAAAGTATAGTTATTTTCTAGCGCCAAATAAAGTTCGTATTTGATTCTTGGTACCTGCCCATAAAGAATCTCGTTGTTTCTTGTCCTTTAAGATATGAATAGCTGGGGGAAGTATCGAAATAAAAATAATTAATGCGATTATTGGCAGCAGTATGTGATCAATTTCTAGCCCCATGTGCTCGATCCATTTTCCAAGGAAAAACCCTGTGTAGGTAATTCCTATAGCCCACAATGCTCCACCAATAACGTTGTATGTGATGAAAGTACTATATTTCATACCTCCGACACCAGCGACAATAGGTGCAAAAGTACGTACGATTGGAATAAAACGAGCGATTATTATGGTTTTACCGCCGTGTTTTTCATAGAACAATTGAGCTTTTTTTATGTACTCCTGTTTAAATAATTTAGCATCAGGTTTCTTAAAAACCTTTGGGCCAATTTTACGACCAAATGTGTATCCGACACTATCACCAGCAACGGCAGCAATAAATAAGATAGCTACAGCTAAATGGATATTGAATGACAAGACTCCTATTGAGATTAAGAGACCAGTTGTAAATAATAAACTGTCACCAGGCAGAAAAAATCCGATTAAAAGACCAGATTCTGCAAAGATAATCAGTGCTACACCCAAGATGCTGGCGTACTTGATAAACTCAGTCAGTTCAATCCCAGGAATCATTATCTTATTCTAGCATGACTTGAATCATTATCGGTTGTGTTGTATTATAGAGATAATATAAACTCCGTAAAAGTATCCAAAAGAAAGGGAGAGAGATGGGAGATAAAATAAATCTTGCGCTAGATAAGCGTGTAGTTCAAGGTAAAAAAGTTAAACAGCTACGGGTTGATGGAATCGTGCCTGTTGTTATTTATGGACCAGGTATTGAACCTATTAATGCTCAAGTAGAATACAATCTATTAGCAAAAGTTTATCGAAAAGCCGGTACACACGCACCTGTACAGGTAACAATTGACGGCAAGAAGAAAATTGCATTGATAAAAGAAGTCGATGTAGATCCAGTAAAAGGTACAATTCGACACGTATCATTCCATGCAGTGAAGGCTACGGATCCGGTTGTTGCTGAGGTTCCAGTTCGTCTAGTCGGTGAAGGTGAGAGTGAAGCCGAGCGCAGTGGTCTAGTAGTTTTACAGAATCTTGAAAAAATTGAAGTTCGGGCTTTACCTATGGATTTACCTGAGGCTATTGAAGTATCTGTGTTAGACCTAAAAGAAGCAGGTGAAAAAGTAACCCTTGCCGATGCGACACTGCCTGAAGGTGTAGAGTTTGTTGAACGTGATAGTGGTCATGGTGATCAAGCTGAAGATGAGAAACAGCATGTTACTGATCAAATGGTAGCTAGTGTTTGGGAGCCAAGTGCACTTGCTGCATCAAATGAAGCCGCTGCTGGTGATGCAGATGGAGAGACTGAAGTTCAGTCTGATAATGGTGAAGCAGAAGATTCATCACCTGAAGCCACAGACCAAAACGCAAACTAGCCATCGATAAATCCATCACTTTGATGGTTCCACAGTGTTGAGTATACACCATTTATTTTAAGTAGTTCCATGTGTGTACCGTCTTCAGTAATTTTACCTTTATCAAGTACTACGATTCTATCGAGTTTAGATATTGTGCTTAGTCGATGAGCCACAACGACCGTAGTCCTATGTTTCATTAGACTAGATAGGGCTTGTTGGATATATTTTTCACTCTCACTATCGAGTGCCGATGTAGCTTCGTCAAGTATCAATATAGGAGCATCCTTTAAGATTGCCCGCGCTATTGCGATTCGCTGCCGTTGTCCGCCGCTTAATTTTATTCCACGTTCACCAACTATGGTATCGAGGCCATTTTGTAATTTAGTAATGAACTCCCAGGCATAGGCTTGTTTTGCGGCTGCGATAATTTCATCATCCGATGCACTTGGATTACTGTAGCTGATATTTTCTTTCAGGCTACGGTGAAAGAGGTATGGCTCTTGAGGAACGTAGGATATGTTAGAACGTAAACTTTCTTGAGTGATTTGAGATATATCCTTGTTATCAATCAAAATCTTACCAGACTTAACATCCATGTATCGAAGCAGTAATTGAGTAAGTGTTGACTTTCCTCCACCACTTCGTCCTACAAGACCAACACTCTGGCCGGCTGGAATTTTGAGACTAAAGTTATTAAACACAGTGTTAGAAGAGTCGGCATCGTAGCCGAACGTGATGTTATCGATTTTAATATCGGCTTTTGTAATGGTTAATTTTTTTGCGTTGCTAACATCGGTAACCTCAACGGCCTTAAAGAGTAGTTCAGTAATCTTTGATGCGTCCAGAAAAGCTTGCTCGACGGTTCGTACAATACTTCCGACCGAATACATTGCTTGCGAAATCTTACTTAAGTAGGTTACGGTAAAGACTAGAGCAGCGATTGATACCATATTATGCGCAACTAAATATATTGAAACAGCTAATGTTAGTATTTGGAATATATAAAGTGTAATCATTCTAACTTCGGCAGATCGCTGCTGAATATGTATTTCTTTGTGCGCGACCGCTTCAATCGCTTGTCTATCATGCATAATACGCGCAGTCTCGTACTTTGATCTACCAAACATTCTAACCAGAGTTTGATTACCTAATATATCTGCAATCGTGCCGAATAAGTTTGACTGTAGCTCCTTTCTTTTATTGCGGTAAATTGAACGTTCTTGTAACGAGTAAAATATTTCCCAAAAGATAGCTATTGTTAAGAGCAATAGAGGAATTAGTAGGATTGGAGAGATTATGGCAAGTATTACTAAGCTAACAACAATACTAACTACTAGACTGCTAATCTGTAGGAAGAGGGTGTCCATTAGCACAAGATACGAGCGGCTAAACGTATTTACGTCCCCAGCTAATGAGCCTACTTTTTGATTGGCAAAGAAACCACTGCTGTGATTTAGCAGGTCGTCAACGGCCCGTCTCGTCAGTCGAGTAGTGACTCGCTCCTCGTGCTTATAAAAGGCAGTGAATGCAAAGTGCTGAATAATGACCGTAGCAACACCATTAACTACAATCGCCACCAGTAGAAAGCCAGGGGTCGTAATATTATGTGGATTCTCAATCAGGGACTGCATTAAGTAGCTAATCAGCAATGGTAATAATACAAGGTATAAAAAGTGGCTAGTTGGTATTAATATCGAAGATCGTAGCAGTACCTTTCGCTCGTCACTAAGCTCTTGCCGAAACAAGACAAGAGTTTTTTTAATTGTCCCACCGTCTATTCTTGTGAAGAGTTTCATAATTCAATAAACCCACCAGACTGATGTGACCAGAGTTGAGCGTAAACACTATTATTTTTTAGTAACTCATCGTGACTGCCATCCTCAATAATCTTACCTTTTTCGAGTACAATAATTCGATCAAGTTTTGCAATTGTGCTTAACCTATGAGCGATCACTATAGTAGTTCGATTTTTCATTAGCTCATCGAGAGATAATTTAATTAGTCTCTCAGATTCTGAATCAAGTGCAGAGGTGGCTTCATCCAGTACTAGTATTGGTGCGTCCTTTAAGATGGCCCGAGCAATCGCAATCCGTTGACGCTGCCCTCCGCTGAGCTTTATGCCACGTTCGCCAACTATCGTTTCGAATTTATCTGGAAGATCATCGATAAACTCGAGCGCATGTGCTTTACGTGAAGCATCAACTATCTCCTTGTCTGAGGCATCATTTTTGCCATATGCTATATTTTCCTTTAAGCTTCTGTGAAATAGCAGAGGCTCTTGTGGTACAAATGCAACTGCTTTGTGCAATGATTGCTGGGTAACTTGGCTAATATCTTGACCGTCTATAGTTATTTTTCCATTAGTTATGTCTGAGAATCTCAATAAAATTCTAGTCAAAGTAGTTTTGCCGGAGCCACTATGGCCAACGATTCCAACTTTTTGACCAGGCTCTATCCGAAGAGTAAAATCCTTAAAAACCTGCTGGCCATCACCGAGGTCATGAATAAAATCAACATTCTTAAATTCTACACCAGCTTGATTTAGTGTCAGTTTACGCTTTGAATGATCGATTAGTTTAAAGTCAGCTTTAAGTATTTGAGTCATTTCATGGGCGTCACCTATTATGCGATTAAATGTGCGAGTAATTGAGGTCATCTCCCAGAGTTGTCTATTGATGTTTAGGGCGTAGATGAACATTAGATAGACTATACCTAGCGAGATAATTTTGTATTCAACCCCAATCACTGCAAAAACCAGTGCACCAATTGCACCGAGCACATAAATACTACTAAATGCACCTGTGGCTTTAATAACTCCCCACATTAATTTGCCAGATTTGTCGTGCCAATCTTTCACTACCTTGCTTGCCCTTCGTAGCTCATAGTCCTCATTACCAAAGGCTTTAACGGTTGAAATATTTGTTACCATGTCTGCAAGCGTACCACTGTTTTTTGTACTCGCATTAGCTTCTTTTTGGTTAATTTTTACTAGAAAACGGGAACCAATGTAAACAACTACCATGAATATCATTGAATAAACTATCAAAAATACAGCATATTGCCACAGGCCAAATACAGCCATGGTAACCACAGAGCCAATAATAGTGGTTACCATTGGGGTAACCTGCCAAATGATCATATCGTAAAAACGTTCGATTGCACCTATTAGCTTTGTACTTTGACTGATCAGTGATCCGCCAAAGCGATTGGAGTGGAACATGAGGTCTTCGCGACCTAGTTTATTAAAGATAGCAACGTATAAATTACGCATTATATCTATCTGTAGTGTCCATGCAAAATATAGCGCTAGCCGCCATAGGATTACTTCGCCAACTAGCACTAAGCCTACATAGATAAGGATTATTCCCCAGCTATTGCTCAGGCTAATATTCCCACCTTGGAGTCTATCGATAAATATCGAGAGCACATACGGTGCTATAATTCCTGTGGTAGTCACGGCCATTGCTGGCATAAGTAAAGCGAAAAATAGCCTTACTTTATAATGCTTTGAGAGCTTAATAAATAGGGATAGGGTATCTTTTTGCATATATTTATTCTCTTTAGCTTTATTACTTGCGCAATACAGGTTTTACTATTTTACCATAGTATCAATAAAATACAAATCTAATGTACTAGTAAATTTGTAATATTTGTCTGAGGCTGTACTATAATAGTTGAGATGCAAAAAATTATACTCTATTATATATTTACTCCGCTTAAGGACCCAGAGGCAATCAAGCTATGGCAAAAGACGCTATGTGATAGCTTAGGCTTGAATGGTCGGATTTTAGTTAGTCAACACGGTTTAAATGGTACAGTCGGTGGTGATGTCAATAGCTTAAAAAAATACATTCAAGAAACTAAAAAGTTTCCTGGCTTTAAAAAGACGGTATTCAAGTGGAGCGATGGTAGTCGTGATGATTTTCCTCGTATGAGTGTTAAGAATCGCCGCGAGCTAGTTGGTTTTCAAAATTCTGATGACGAATTTGATGTCAATATGGACGGTGTGATTGATGGTGGCAAACACTTAAAGCCTAAACAGGTCCACGAGCTTATCGAGGAATATGGGGATGATGTGGTGTTTTTTGACGGTCGCAATGAGCATGAAGCTAGGATTGGTAAATTTAAGAATGCAATTATTCCAAATACGCACACCTCACGTGATTTTATTGCTGAGCTTGAGAGCGATAAATACGATGATATCAAGGACAAGAAGGTCATTACCTATTGTACCGGTGGTGTTCGTTGCGAAGTGATTAGTGCAATGATGAAAAAGCGAGGCTTTAAGAATGTTTATCAGATCGATGGCGGTATTGTAAAGTATGGCGAGGCTTATGGAGATGACGGCTTATGGGAAGGTAGCTTACGAGTCTTCGATAAGCGTATGACAGTTAACTTCTCAGATAAAACAAAAACTATCGGTGAATGCTCACATTGTAGCGGAAAAACTAGTAATTTCGAAAACTGTGCTTTAGCAGAATGCAATAGTTTGGTATTAATCTGTGAGGAGTGTAGGGAAAACCCAGACTTACTATTCCATACCAATAACTGCCTACAACAGCAAAAGATTAAACAGAAAGTGGCACCTTAAGGATCTACTTGACGTACCATATTCTTAAGGTAGTCAATAGATAGTTCACTTTGGGGGTAATTATTAGAGTTTGTGACCTTCTGATTAATTTTGCTATAATATAAAGTCTATGAGTAAAAAAATTAGGGTGTATCGCATTTTTCTATGGGCGATTTTGATTGCATCGTCAGTTCTACCAGTCAAGTACGCTATGCATTATTTTGGCTTAGAGTTTATTGAGCAGACTTCTTTACACAATAGTGTCGTCTCTAGCGGCATATTTGTTCTTGGTTTTGTACTTTCAGCGACAATTGCCGACTACAAAGAGAGCGAGCGGATACCAGCTGAATTCGCATCAAATATTGAGGATATGTATAATGATGCTAAGCAAACCCATAAGGCATACCCGAAATTTGACTTAGACAATTTCCGAAAAAGCTTAATAGACGTACTGGGGACTTTTCGTGAGGGTACGCGTATAAACCGAAAGGGTGCTCGTAGGGAAATAGCAGATTTACAGGCTTGTTTTGCTGACATGGAGCAAGCTGGCGTACCACCAAACTTTGTCGTGAAATTGAAAACTCAGCAAACTCAGCTAATGAAAAATCTTTTCCGAGTTAACTATATTCAGAAAATTCAGTTTATACCGTCGGCATTTTTCTTAATAAAGACCATTGTTATATTTATTATCGGCTTGCTCATTTGTACAAATATTGAACCATTTTACGGTGGATTATTTATTGTTAGTGCCATAACCTTTATCATGACTTACATGCTGATTCTAATACATCACATCAGTACTCCATTTCATGCAGCCGGCAAGACTAAAGATGACGTTAGCTTGTTCTTGCTAAAAGAAGCCAAGGCTTACTTAGTGTCAGAAGGTAAAGTAGCGAACCAACAACCGTAATTAGTTATTTTTAAGTTTACTCAAAGCCCATTCCTGCGATGGGCTTGGGGGTTTATCAGTTCGGTGGACGCATCCTATCCAGCAACAAGGTCGACGTTTGCCCTCAAGTAACTCCACTGAAGTACGACATATCCGACGCTTTCTGGTGTTGATTATCTTGGCATTTTCAACCCAGCAAATAAATTCATTGCGGGCTAGGGGAGTTAAGCTGTTCCACTGCTCTAAAACATCTTCATTTTCTAGGATTGTTATACGTAAATCATCTGGCAGTCGATGAGCTGTATTAATACCGATAGACACTTCAGGCATACTACCGATAGTAGCTTATGTAGGTCGTGATTACAATGAAAGGAATACCAATTGCTATAATGATACGTATGAATAAAGTCTTAGACGAGAAACTGAAAACATTGCCTCTTAGTCCTGGAGTTTATTTTCATAAGTCTAAAACCGGTGAGATAATTTATATAGGTAAGGCTGCTGTACTAAAAAATCGAGTCAGGCAGTATTTTCAGAATTCGCGTAGTCATGATACAAAAACTATGGCTTTAGTTTCTGAGATTAGTGATACTGATTGGGTTGAAACAGGGAGTGAAGTTGATGCATTATTTCTTGAGAGCGAAATGGTTAAACGCTATAAGCCACGTTACAATATTTTACTGCGCGATGACAAAAGCCAGCTATTTGTCAGAATAAATACAGATAGTGAGTGGCCACATGTTTCTTTTACGCGTAATCCAGCTGACGATAGAGCGGAATATTTTGGTCCATTTTATAATGGAGTAGCCTTACGAAAAGCCCTGCGCTATTTGCGTCGAATCTTTCCATACTATACGCGTGAGCCGGGTAAAAATGCCAGTAAGCTAGATGAAGACTTGGGCTTGGTGCCAAGCAGAGCTGATGGTAGTGACGCTTATCATGCAAGCCTAAAAAAATTAATCAGTTACGTAAAAGGTAATCGAACTACAATTCTTAAAGAAATAGAAAATGACATGAAGCAAGCAGCATTGACTCATCAGTTTGAGTTAGCTGCAAATTTTAGAAATAAGCTACGGGCTCTGCATGAGCTGCAGCGACGAGTAACGTTTGGCGATCAAGAGTTTTTGGATATTTCAAAAGACAAAGCATTAAGTGATTTAACTAATTTGATGAAGCTACCTACCCAACCATCTCGAATAGAGGCTTTTGATATTAGTCATCAAGGCGGCAAGGATGTGGTGGCTAGCATGGTAGTTTTTACAAATGGTGTGAGTGACAGAGCCGAGTACCGTAAGTTTAAGCTATTGCGTCAAACCAACGATGACGTTGGAAACATGCGAGAAATTATTACTCGGCGATTTTCATCGCGTAATCTAAAAAGCTGGGGAAGGCCAGGGCTGATTGTAATTGATGGCGGGAAAAGTCAACTAAAAGCCGCTACTGAAGTTTTGAAAGGATATGATCTAACTATTCCGTGCCTCTCAATTGCAAAACGAGAAGAAGAAATTATTTTGCACCAGACACAGTCAAATATTGATACAGAAAAATTGACTAGCCTACAAAAACAATTAATTCCAGGAGTGAGCGTCATTCAGGAAGGTGAGTATTTTATCGTTAATTTACATGTTGGACAGCGAAATGCTAGTGCCCATAGTAAAAATTTGGGATACGGTACGAGCCTTAGTCCATACGATGATGTTGTTAAATTATTTCAGCGGATTCGTGATGAGGCACACCGCTTTGCAGTTAGCTACCATACGGTACTTAAGCGAGCGACGTCCACTAGGTCCATCCTAGATACAATTCCTGGCATTGGTCCGGTTACGCGTAGGGCCTTAATTAAAAAATTTGGTAGCGTGTCGGGCATAGAAAAGGCCAGTCAGGCAGAACTTCAGAACGTTGTTGGCCGCAAGAAAGCAAAGCTTATTAAAAATAATTTTTAAGTAGAGATTAATCTAGCTGCAACTTGTGCACCATCTATTCCAACGTAAGCAATAGGGAATGCGCTGAGTGTATATTCTGCTTCTAAGGCTTCAGCTAAGTTTAAACCCTCTAATATTGGTATATTTTTTTCAAAGAACGCGGTATGGCTGATATTGTCTGAAGCGTCATTTGCTTTAATGCCAAGCCAGTCTATGCCAATTAGCATGATTTCTTGTTCTGCTAGGTATACTGCAGCATCGGATGTCAGACCAATAAAATCATCGTAGAACTTATTGAAACCACGATTAGAATTTCTAGTTTTTAGTAGTATACGTTCATTTTTCAGGATTGATTTACCAACTAAGTCACTACGAGTAATAGATTTTTCGAGATGGCTCAAATCTAGAACTCTACACGCACCATAGAAGTTAGAGTCTGAGTATTCATCTACGGATGCGGTCATACCGACAGCATGCTTGGGTGCGTCGACATGGCTACCGGCATGACTATGAGTAGTAATTTTTGTTAAGATTGAACTACCACTTTTTGAGTTAAATGACTCAAACTCTGTAGGAATCGTACCAGGATAATAGAACGAATCTGGCTGGATGGGTAGGGATATATTAAGTATTTGCATAGTATATTTATAGCACATTTCATCCAGTAAACTGTTACACTAAGAGGTATGAATGCTGATTTTTTTACCTACAACCGCAACCAGCTTGTAGGATTAATCAAAGGCGGTTTAATCGTAATGACGGGCTATACTTCGATGCAAAAAACCGCCGATACCGCGATGTATTTTGAGCAAGAATCAAATTTCTGGTACCTCACTGGGATAGAACAGCCCGATTGGCAGTTGATTATTGATACGGCTAGGGGTAAGTCGTGGCTAGTTAAGCCAGATGTCGATATGATGCATGAGATTTTTGATGGCACACTTTCTGCAGCTGAGGCGAGTAGAATTAGTGGCATTAAAAATATAATCACTTCAAAAGAGAGAGATGTATTACTTCGTGATCAAGCTCGAAAGCATAGCCTAGTGTATACTGTCGATCAGCCTGAGTATATAAAACGTGCAAATTTTATACCAAATCCTAGTCTTTCTGTTAACAAAAAATATCTTGGTACTATTTTTAACGCTGTTCAGTTGTGTAACAAAGAGCTTACTGAGCTCAGGGCAATTAAGCAGCCAATTGAGATTAGAGCAATCAGTAAAGCTGTCAAGCTTACAGGCCAAGCCTTTGAGTCCGTTAAAAGTAAGCTTAATGAGTATAACTATGAATATCAGATAGAGGCAGACTTTAGTCATATATTTAGATACTCAGGTGCAGAGGGGCACGCTTATGACCCAATTGTCGCTAGCGGCCGGAATGGATGTACTCTGCACTATGTACAAAATAATTCAAAGCTAGCAAAGAATAAATTTGTTTTGCTAGATGTCGGTGCAAAGGTTGGAGGTTACTCGGCTGACATAACACGCACCTATGCAATTGGGTCCGTACCAAAAAGGTATCTAGATATTCACTCTGCTGTTGAGCAGGCACATCATGATATTATAAATCTTATACGGCCCGGACTCTTAGTAGAGGAGTACAGTAGGATGGTTGACTCTAGGATGAAGCATGCATTACGCGAGGTCGGGCTGCTCGCGGATTTAAGTGATGATGAGACATATCGAAAGTATTTTCCTCATGCGATTAGTCACGGGTTAGGCATTGACGTCCATGATAGCCTAGGCTCCCCAAGAGTATTCAAGGCCGGTATGGTTATAACCGTTGAGCCAGGAATATATATCTCTGGCGAGGGTATAGGAGTCAGGATTGAGGACGATATTTTAATAACTGAAAAGGGTAATAAAAACTTAAGCAAATTACTATCAACAGCTGTGTAGCAATGGTATACTATAGACAATGAGAGAGCAGGCGAGGGTCTTTATATTACGATGGTTATTAAATACATTTGGTATTTGGTTTGCGATTCGCTTGTTTGGTACCGGTTATGACTCCTCGTTGCTAACAATTGGTCTCGGAGGATTTCTATTAGCAGGATTCATATTCTCAGTTGTTAATAGTATTTTTCGCCCAATTGCTATAATTTTATCCTTACCGGCGATACTTATTACTCTTGGCCTGTTTACTCTTGTTGTAAACGGTTCAATGATGTGGCTTTCTCTTGCCCTAGCCCCAGGCATTAAGATGACCTTTCCGTTTGCAATTATTACCGGAATCATACTAAGTTTGCTAAACTATATAGTGAGTAGTTTATTTGAGCTTCAAGCCAAGCCAATACATAAAGAAGAGGAGTGACTATGCACATCGCAGAAATATTACAGTACGTTACACTTGGATCGGGTATATTGATGATAATATGTATACTATTACAGCAACGCGGAGCTAGCCTAGGCGCTGGATTTGGAAGTTCAGGAGAGTTATACACCACTCGTCGAGGACTTGATAAAAGCTTGTTCGACGCTACAGTTGTACTTAGCGTAGTGTTTGTAGTATCAATTCTTGGTACTATCTTAGTACCGTAGGTTTATATGAAGACTAAGCATCGGTGGAAAAATATTAAATCTATAAAATTAGATAAAAAAAGCCTCTTAAAGCATTCAAAAAAAGCAGAGGCTGCGACAGCTAAGCATGCTCATAAATTTATTATTCGCAAGATTACAAACCTAACTAACATAAGACAATATATGGTAATCTGGCTGCTAGTTGTTGGTGGATTGATTGCTGCGACAACTATACAGATGTACTGGACGAATAGATCTTATCAGAAGCTCGAGAATGTTGCTGGTGGTACTTATGCTGAAGCGATTGCGGGTGAATTAAATACATTGAATCCTATTTATGCACATACAAACCCTGAGAGAGCCGTACAGAAATTATTATTTTCGCAGTTATTTGATTACGACGAGTATGGTCGATTGAGGAACGATATTGCAAAATCAGTTAGCGTGTCTGATGGAGATAAAAGCTACACTATTAAGTTGCGAGACGACGCAAGCTGGAGCGATGGTAGACCGCTTACTGCAGAAGATATAGTTTTCACAGTAGGTCTTATGAAGGATGAGACCGGAGAGTTAGGGTCTCCGATGAGAGACAGCTGGGAGAGCATTACGGCTAAAGTAGTTGATAAAACAACCGTACAGTTCAATCTGCGAGGCACCTATGCCCCTTTTCTTGATACGCTAACCTTCGCAATATTACCTAGTCACGCTCTAGCGACTGTCCCGAAGAGTAAGCTTCGTGAAAATATATTTAACACGTCGCCTGTTACTAGTGGTCCAATGAAGTTGAACACCTTACGCACAGTCAGTGGTAATCAACCCGACATACACAAAATTGCGTATATGGAGGCAAATAAAAGTTATTATCGAGGACAACCAAAACTAGATAGGTTTGAATTACATGGCTACAGTAATCAATCAGAAATGTATAAAGCAGCAAAAAATCATGATGTAAATGCGCTTGTAGATGTCCCAGCGGGTCAATTAAGTAAACTACCGAAAGACTTTACGACCGTAAGTGTGCCAGTGAATGGAGGGCTGTATTTATTTTTAAACAATGACTCACCCATTTTAAGTAACAAGCAGGTTAGGAAGGCATTGCTTATTGGGTCTAATGTGCCAGAATTACGTAGCTATCTACCGGTTGGGACCCCTAGTCTATCGTTACCCTTGATTGCTAGTCAGTTAAGCGGCAATGCTAAGCAAGTAGAAACTAAACAAGATGTTAATCAGGCAAATAATTTACTTCAAAGGAGTGGCTGGAAGACTAAAGCTGGTAGTCCTGTTAGGGTAAAAGCAAAGCAGGAATTAAAACTCAAAGTTGTAGCAAATAAAAAAGCTGGATATGGTGAACTTTTAAATACATTAAAATCTCAGTGGTCGAAGTTGGGTATATCTGTTGAGGTGCTCGAATTTGATGAGCAGTCCGGTGGGGAAAGCTTTGCTCAGGCAATTTTACAAAAACGCGATTACGATGTGTTATTAAATGAGATTAGCTTTGGGTCAGACCCCGATGTTTTTCCGTATTGGCATTCATCCCAGGCAAACCCTGAAGGATTAAACTTCTCGAACTATAGCAGTAAAGTTTCTGACGATATTTTAGCGAGCGCGCGCGCAAGAAGGGATCCAGTGCTTAGAAACGAGAAGTATGAATCATTTATTAGACAGTGGCATTCAGACGTCCCGGCTATTCCGGTTGCACAATCAACCATGCAATACAGCTACTTGGGTAAATCAGATAAGTTACCTTTTTATAGTACAGTCTTACCAACGGCCCTCGATAGGTATAGTAGTATTTTGTATTGGACAGTCGACACTGCCTTCGTTTACAAAACTCGGTAGTACTCGTATAATTATCTACGTACCAAAAATATATGCACTGGTGGCGGAATTGGTAGACGCGCTAGCTTGAGGGGCTAGTGATCATTACGATCGTGGAGGTTCAAGTCCTCTTCAGTGCACCATTTCAGAGAAATGAGATTTTCGGCGGGTCGCCCCCGACCCGACCCGCCGAACTGCTCCGCGGGGGTTGTGTGATTCTTTGAGGCTTTCCTGCCAAATCGCTGTTTTAATAGTTAGTTGTACGGGTGCGATGATAAGGCTTATCATCCAGAGATTTCTCTTGGCCACGGAGCCAGAGTATGTGGTCTACTTGGATGGCACTCGCTTGCTTCCCTTGTTGCCGCATATAACGCACCAGTAATTCGACTGCCCAAATAGTCATCACACGAATTTCTATCTCCTCGGTGCTACCCGCCTCAATCTCCAGTAGAGCATCAATCCTACGAGATAAATCATCCGTGTACGCAAGAACACCATGCTTTCTTAACACTTGAGGAACTTTGTAATCTGCAAGGGCTGTCAATTCGTCCATTTGCGTAATGTCATGCGCACTCACACCAAGCTGTTTAAGCTCGTGCAAGTGCGATGGCACGAGTTGTGCACGTTTATAAAACTTGACCGAATTCCCGCTGTAGGTTTCTTCATCATCAAACACGACCGGCATTTTGTCTGCTAGGTTCTCTACCAGCTTGACGGCATCCCAGTCAGCATCTTCGATAAAACTAGTAAATGATCCACCATATTGTCCTGATATATTCCGGCCAAGAGAGCGAAGCATTTTTAGTCGCTCCTTAAACAAAGGAATTTCAACATTTCCTTTTAGAATGTTGCTCAGATCCTCTTTAGGAATTGTGCGGAGGTACTCGGCAGATAACAAATCGTACCCAGATTGAATTCCTCGTTGCAAAGCCCGCAACATACCAATGCCACCATCATAGTCCTTGCCGTCAACGTTAATCGTCCACTTGGGTTCGCCCCAGTATGAAAAGTTTATTGCGTTGTACACAAACCCAAAAGCTATGCTTTGTTCTAACGAAAGATTATCATCTTTCTCGAAAAGTGGCGGTACATCTTCAAGCTCCTTGGGCGTTATTGAATCAGCAAAGGCCTCTAAAGCGAGCTGATTAATTGAGACGTGCTTGCTCTTTGTAACAACTTCGTCTATTGAACTAAGTATTCTCTCCATTGTCCAATATTAACATAATCTATGTAGCGACTCGCCATCTATTGTGTAAAACAGGGATTATCTCACTCTTTCCGACCAAGCCGAAACACCGTTTTCAGCTTAAAATAAGAGACTCGACAGGAAAGCCTCAAAGAACCACACAACCCCCGCGGAGCAGTTCGGCGGGTCGGGTCGGGGGCGCCCCGCCAGTCCCGCCTTTTGATTTATTGAGATTTCCCCTGCCATTTTTTCTTTTGTTTCGGAAAAAGCCGGGTCTAGTGGTTCGGTGTCGACGAAAACTTGACACAGCACATGTATTTATGCTATGATAGTAATATTATGAATTTCATCCAGAAGCACAACTCACAACTCCTACTCAGCCTTCCTCGGCTGTGCTTCACTATGGTTGAAGCCTGAGCGTATAAAATGCACTAGCACAGCTAAGAAAGTAATCGGGCTTCAACTAAAGCCCGATTTTTTAATTTGAGGAGAAAACTATGAGTAATCCAGAGATAAGAGAAGTAGTCATCATACCAGGAGGCCATGCTACGCCTGAGGATAATTGGTATCTTGAAGCGGAGGATTCGTTACAGCAGCAGCTTGGACGACGTAGTATAAGAATCGCTATTGCAGAGATGCCAAGCAGCTACCAGGCTGATGCGTGGCTCAGCCACATGCAAAATGAACTGAAGCTTGACGAGCATAGTATTGTTATTGGCCACTCGTCTGGAGCTGTCGCAGCAATGCGACATGCGGAAAAGTTTCCTTTAGGAGGTAGCGTTCTTGTGGCTGCACACCACACTCACTGTGGTCATTTCGAGGAAAAAAGAAGTGGCTTCTTCCCTGAGCGAGACTGGGATTGGAGCGCAATCAAAGCAAACAATAGACGACCGATAGTACAATTTGGCTCTAATAATGACCATCTTATTCCCTATAAAGAGACTGAACATATTCGAGATCAGCTTGGCACAGACTACAGAGAGATTGCAGGCAGAGGACATTACGCAGGGTTTGCGTTTCCTGAGTTGCCAGCGGTGATTAAAGAGATGTCGGAGCAATAAGCTATATAAAGGTCTGCATTTTCTATCCTTTTGTAGTGTTCGCTGTCTAGCTCGGGATTATCCATTACTTCATTCGGTGTGAGCGGACGCTCATCAGTGCCAAACCAATCAACATCCAAGAGCCAATCGATTTGTGATAATTCAATTTCCGTGACGGGTGCGTCAATTTTCCAAATAGATTTCTCGTCCCATTTGAAGGGGAAGAAGCAATCTTCTTGTTTCAATTTTCGTTTCATAGGCTATCTATCCATTTTTCGAGTTCTGGTAAAACATCCTCTATTTCACTCAACTGAATGTCATAAAATTGTTCGAGTCTTTTTGTTTCGTTTTCGGGTAGGTCTCTATAAATATGTTTCAGGTCAAAATCTGTTTTTTCATTCCAGCCATATTTTAGCCGTAGGAACTTCGTTACATGACGCAAAATTAGGTGATAGTAATACAGGGCTTCAAGGTTTTTACCGCGCCTTATGTTTTTGAGAATGTTCAGTCGCATTTGCGTATAAAAACCTTGGAGTTTTTTATGTTTAGCCTCAATGTCTATATCTATTTGTTCACGCTCTTTGAACTTTACAACCCCACCCTTATCGAAGATGATGTTAGCGTCATCTATGCCACTGACAAGGTACACATCTCGACTAATACCCTGCGTGTTTATGTCAATCGTTAGAAACTCACTCATACCCCGTAAATGATAGGTATTTTGTCCCAATTCACCCTTGCTCTTAACAATATCGCGGAAATCAATTGGCGCAATATCTGCCAATATCAGCTCGATGTCGTCAAAAATAGTAAAGATTTTGCTATCGTCAACGCTAAGCCACAAGTCTATGTCGGAATATTCATCAGTATAGCCCTGTGCCACAGAACCCTCAAGCCAAAAGGCGTGAACATCTGTGCGCTCACTCAGATGTTTTTGTAAATGTTCAATTATCTTTTGCCTGTCGTCCATGAATCTTATTATACATTTCATTACGCTTGTAGTCCCAATATCGCTGCACCTACTGTAATCAAACAAAGCACAACAATCTTCCGTCTACCTATGCCCTCGTCAAACACCTTCGCACCAAATACTGCGGAAAATGTTGCAGTTGGCGTATGTGCTAAAAGTAGTATATAATTTAACTAAGGAATAGATATCAATATGCAATCAAATAATGACCAGCAGCAAGCGGTAGTGTCTAAGGCGACTACTGCCGTACCGCCAAAACCTCAACCTGCTACAGGTTTCGTATCTAAAACAATTATTGGTATCGCACTGATTTCCATAGCGATGTTGATAGCACCGGCATTTCTGGTGGCGGACATAATGACGATGGCAAGCGGTGACGTTGTATTCAGCGTATTGGTGATTGTCATATCGCTTGTTGTATTAGTAGGATTGATCACTAAAGGTACTATGCTTATCTTGTCGGGTCTCCGTAAGAAATAGTTTATTATAGTTTTGGGTGCCACAGACTACACTCTTAGTCGTGTAGAACTCATGTGTGAAAAATTCGTTCGATGTAGCGAATATTGTGCTGATAGGTGAGCTATCGTTGAGAGTGTTCGCATAGCGATATGGATCTCCTCATCACGGTGACTTCGCATACCGATTGCAAAATCAACCTGCATCATAAGTTGGGAAATATTTTTCCAATCTTTTAGGTGTAGTGCTACATCTGAGCCCATCAATAGTACTATTTTTGAATCAGGAGCCAATTTAGTTAATTGGGGGAGTGTCTTGTCTATACTAAAACGCCGTTCTTGCAGTGTTAATATTGATAATTTACTGATTGGCTCGATTCTGTTTTCTATTTGGTGGTAACGATCCGAGAACTTACCGACGTTTGTTTTACGACGAGGCTGACGTTCGGGTAGAAAATATATTTTGTCTAACGACAAATCAGCTAACACTGCCTGAGCAAAGGCGACATGTCCTTCGTGGATCGGGTCAAACGTTCCGGCAAAAATTCCAATCTTTTTCATTACTCCTAGTATATCATCTGGTATAATCGAGTAAGTGGCGCCTTGGCCGAGAAGTTAGGCAACGGTCTGCAAAACCGTGTAGACGGGAGCGTTACCCGTAGGTGCCTCCACTCTAGTGAGGGG
>JAGQNA010000004.1:0-16460 GCA_020428315.1 Candidatus Saccharimonadota bacterium | reverse complement strand
TGATTTTATTTAACAGAATTCGATCGTATCACTTACCAGACTTCAAACGGATGCGTTAATTTCCACCAAAGTGACGGAGCCGGAATATTATCTTTTAAGATTACAGAAGTTTTTCCGTAGCTATTTTGATTTGATTTATCTAAGAGATTGATCTCACCTATTTTTTTACCACCTTTGGTAGTGGACTGTAGGTCATTCAGTGAGACTACCGTTTTTAGCAGGCTGTCTCGCCAAACTACCTTTTTGATACCGTTTAATGCAATAGCCTCAACAGTGCGATTGCTCCAAGGGACTTTATAATAGCCGACAGTCTCAGTGCTTTTTACTGGTTCAATTTCTATAAAATTGTCTTTGGCACTCGAAAGCATCGCCAGTGCTTGTTCCTTAGCGGATGTGATACTCGGTGCACTCAAAACACTACCTATGATTGTCATATTCTTTGTGTCTGAAAATTTGTATTCACTTGCAAATAAATACGAGCCACGTGAGTGGTAGTCAGTGCCAGTTTTTATGCCGATGATACCATTGCTGCCAAGTAAGTTGTTGGTGCTATGAATCATACCAATACCAGGTATGTCGGTAGAGCTTTTTCCGACAATATCTGCAATTATCGGGTTATCCATAGCAATAATGCCAAGCTTGACCATATCGCTAGCTGTGCTGATAGATTTTGGATCAAGGCCGCTGGCGTCATTACCAATTTCGGTATTGTTCAAGCCTAGCTTCTTGAGGTAGTAAGCAGTAAATACTCGATATTTATCATGGGATCCATAGGCCCAAGTCACAAGTGTGTCCGCGATGTTGTTAGCAGATTTAATTAACAGTGCCTCAAGAGCCTGTCTTTCAGTTAGCTTCTGTCCGACTGAGACAGGTAAGGCTGAGCCGTTTCGGGCTACATAGTTATTGTATATGTCAACGTCGCGTTGGCTGATTGTAATGGTTGGACCACTCTCATCTGTTTTTAATGGATGTTTGTCTAGGATAGATAGAGCAGTTACCAGCTTTATGACACTTGCAGTCGGAGCTTTATGACCAGTCTCATGACTTGCAAGGATGCCGTAATCCTTTGTTCCAATCGCTGCTTGTGCATCAGTTGGCCAGGTGATTGCATTCGTCGTAGGCCGGCTAATTTTATCGGTAAAGGTTACCGTAGGAGTTAATACTGTCCTTGGTGTACGGCTGGCAATTAGTAATACGTAGCATGCTATCAGGACAGCTAACGACACAGCAACCAGTAAAATTTTTCTGGTTGGACTAGATAATAATGATTTATTTTGATTTTTATTACGAAAATTGGAAGTCTGCATAGTTACTTATCCATCATACCGCTCTTTTATAAATATAAGAACCATTAATTGGGTATAATATAGATAATAAATTGAACTAATTTGGAAGGAAGCTATGCACAGATCTTATTCATTAGAATTTGTTAGGGTTACAGAAGCGGCGGCAATTGCTGCCGCAAAGTGGACAGGGAAAGGAGATAGGCACGCTGCAGATGGCGCTGCAGTAGATGCGATGCGCAAGGTACTTGACAATGTTGAGACTAACGCCACTGTGGTGATTGGTGAGGGTGAACGTGACGAAGCCCCGATGCTGTATATAGGAGAGAAGGTAGGTAGCGGTACCGGGCATGAGCTTGAGATTGCCGTTGATCCACTTGAGGGAACAAATATTTGCGCCGATGGTGGACCAAATGCTATCGCGGTAATGGCAATAGGGGAGAAGGGAAATATTCTGCATGCTCCCGATACCTATATGAACAAGCTAGTAGTTGGTCCAGAAGCTGCTGGGGTGGTAGACATTACGAAAAGTGCTCATGAAAACGCGGTAGCAATTGCTAAGGCAAAGAATATGCCCATTGATGAGCTTACTGCAATTGTCTTAGATCGTCCACGACACAAGGAGTTAATTGAAGAGCTGCGTAATACAGGTGTACGGATTCGATTAATTAGTGACGGCGATGTGGCTGCCGGGGTGGCTGCAGTTACACCAGGCACTGGTATAGACGTACTCTTTGGGATTGGTGCAGCGCCAGAAGGTGTTATTACAGCTGCGGCGGTAAGGTGCTTAGGTGGTGAGTTTCAAGGTCAACTACGATTCCGTAATGACGATGAACGAAGACGGGCCGCTGAAATGGGTACGAGCACCGATGAAGATAAGGTATTCCGCGCCCATGATCTTGCATCAGGCGATGTAATGTTTGTTGCAACCGGAGTAACGACAGGTAGTTTTTTAAAAGGAGTGCACTTTTTACAGAATAATATAGCCGAAACCCAGTCTGTAGTTATGAGAAGTAAAACAGGTACCGTTCGATATATCACAGGTCGGCATGATTTAAACAAGAAAGCTAGTTTCGTCGGGCTATAATCATATAGTTTGAAATAAAAACACTAGTTCTTAATAAATGTGTTTGGTATAATAGAAGTTGAATTAAATAGTAATGGAGGAAAAGAAATGGAATTACTGTGGCTATGGATCTTAATAGGGGTCGTAGTATTGCTAGTAATATTTGTGTGGGCAACTTATAACGGTCTTGTAACGCTCCGAATTAGAGTTGATGAAGCCTGGAGTGATATTACCGTGCAGTTAAAACGTCGTGCTGACCTGATCCCAAATCTAGTCGAAACGGTCAAGGGATACGCAAAGCATGAAAAAGGTGTATTTGAAGAAGTAACAAAGGCAAGAGCGGGTATGCTTGATGCCGCAAATAAAGGACCTAAAGAAGCTGCCGCTGCAGAAAATATGTTTGAACAGACACTAAAAAGTTTATTTGCTGTTGCTGAGGCGTATCCAGACCTAAAGGCTAGTCAGAACTTTAGTGAATTACAGGCAGAATTGACCGATACCGAAGATAAGATTCAAGCGGCTCGACGCTTTTATAACGGTGGTGTTCGTGATCTAAACACTAAAATACAGGTTTTTCCAAACAATATGATTGCAGGTATGTTTGGCTTTAAGGATCGTGAGTTCTTCGAAGTTGAAGATCGTGAAGCAATCGACAAGCCGGTTGAAGTAAAGCTCTAGCATAGGTCGAGAATCGTATGTACGGAGCAGTAGCGGCCAATAAACGTAACACTGTCTTGATAATGGCAGCGTTTATTGGTTTAGTGACAGCTGTTGGATATGTAGTCAATCTACTTATGGGCGGAGATGTGTATGTAACGCTATGGATACTCATCGGAGCTATAATTTATGCCTTAGTGCAGTACTTTATGGCAGCAAGCCTTGTGTTGGCAATGACTGGAGCTAAAGAAATTCAAAAAAAAGATAACCCAAGATTATATCGAATCGTAGAGAACCTTTCTATAGCCACAGGGATGCCAATGCCAAAAGTTTACATAATAGACGATCCAGCGTTAAATGCTTTTGCTACCGGACGAGATCCAAAGCATGCAATCGTAGCGGCTACGACTGGCTTGGTTGAAGCAATGACGGATCGTGAACTTGAAGCAGTTATGGCGCATGAGATGGGGCACGTAAAAAACTATGACATTCGAGTTAGTATGATCGCGTTTGGTCTTGTTAGTGCAGTTAGTATCATCGCTGATTTGGTATTGAGGATGTTGTTCTACTCCAGTAGCGATAATCGGAATGTGCACCCAATAGTTTATGTCGTTGGAATAATTTTTATATTGTTAGCACCTGTCATTGCTACAATAATACAGCTAGCGATA
This sequence comes from Candidatus Saccharimonadota bacterium, assembly GCA_020428315.1. Classification (GTDB taxonomy): domain Bacteria; phylum Patescibacteriota; class Saccharimonadia; order Saccharimonadales; family Saccharimonadaceae; genus JAGQNA01. The sequence goes on along the minus strand of JAGQNA010000004.1, from coordinate 12,783 downwards.
AGTCGACAAAGAGAGTATTTGGCAGATGCAACCGGCGCAATGACTACTCGTGATAGTGAAGGCTTAGCAATGGCACTTGAGAAGCTAAAGACTAACGGACTGCCACTACGACGACAGAATAGCTCTACTGCACACCTATTCTTTAGTAATCCTCTTAAGCCGGGATCATTTATGAAATTATTCTCAACCCACCCACCCCTAGAGGACAGGATAGCTCGACTTCGTAAAAATTCAAATAAGTTCTAGGCTGCCTAGATGACAAGTACTAAGGATAAGCATAAGACTAGTCGAAAAAAGAAAACTAGCCACAATAAGGCTCATAAAGCATCGTCCTCACGAGTGAAAAAAAAGACCTCAGGGCGCGCTACAGTAACTTCGCTAGTAGAGCGGATCAAGCAGTCTCAAAAAAGATATTTAGCTAGACGTCCACATCGGAGCTTTAAGCTAACTCGCCGTCGTGACTACAAACGTAGCCTCGATCTGCCTGGCTATTTTGCGTTTACGTTGAGTGTTGTGCGACATCTCTTAACCTACAAGAAACTATTTGTTAGTTTAATAGTCATAATGACGTTCCTAGTCATAGTTTTTGTTGGCATGTCGTCACAGGATAAATTCGTGTCATTGTCTACCCTTTTGTCAGACTATAGCAAGGAAGCGGCGGAAGGTGGATACAAAGAATTAACAAAAACGTTGGCACTAGCTTTCGGTACCGCTATGAGTAGCTTATCAGCACAACCAAGTGAAGTTGAGCAACTGATTTCAATCGTTTTTTCAATAACTATTTGGCTGACCACTGTTTGGCTAATCAGAGCTCAGCTGTCAGGCCGAGATCCAAAACTACGAGACGGGCTATATAATGCTGGATCGCCAATAATTTCCACTTTTCTTGTGGTTATGATTCTACTTCTTCAACTTGCACCTGCCTTTATTGGATACACTATATATAATATTGCTGCAAATACAAATGCTCTAGCTAATGGAATCGTCGCATTCTTGGCATCTGTCATCTTGATTTTAATGATAATATTGTCAGTTTATCTGATTACAAGTACCGTAATTGCACTGGTTGTTGTGGCCTTACCTGGGATGTATCCCTGGCAAGCAATTACAATTGCTGGAGATTTAGTAACTGGAAGAAGGCTTAGAATCCTTCTCAGGATTACTTGGATGATATTTATTCTGGCTGTTTCGTGGCTAGCTATAATTCTACCAATCTTACTATTTACATCATGGATGCAGACAACTTATGAATTTACATCTTGGATACCGATTGCACCAATTGTACTATCATTAGCTTCAACGACCGGAGTTGTTTTTAGTAGTAGCTATATATACTTACTGTATAGAGGAATTGTGAATGATGACAGTCCACCAGCCTGATATAAAACAGCGAATCATAAAGCTGCGACAGGCGATAAATGACTATCGCTACAGATATCACGTACTTAATGAAAGTATAATGAGTGAAGCTGCTGCAGACAGCTTGAAGCACGAACTATCGCTACTTGAAGATAGATACCCCGAACTGATAACACCAGACAGTCCGACTCAACGAGTTGCTGGTGAGCCACTTAAGGCATTCAAAAAAGTTCAACATCAGGTCCCAATGCTAAGCCTTAACGATGTATTTAACCGTGATGAAATAGAAGGATGGTTGGACCGTATTAATAAGCTACTCTCTTCGCGTCAGCAAGATATATTTGCCGACGTTAAAATGGATGGGCTGTCATGCGCTTTGATATATCAGGATGGTGATTTCGTTCGAGCGTTGACGCGTGGTGACAGTCGCACTGGAGAAGATGTGACTGTCAATGTACGTACAATTGAGAATGTTCCACTAAGGTTACGTGCAAGCGAACATACACAGAAATTCCTAACTGGCAGAACTGAGATTCGTGGGGAAATAGTGATGTATAAAGATGACTTCACCAAAATCAACCAAAGACGAGCCCAAGAAGGTGAACCGCTTTATAAGAATCCACGAAACTTAGCTGCAGGTACGATCCGCCAGCTTGATCCGCAATTAGTGGCTAAAAGACCTCTACACTTTGTTGGCTTTAATTTGTTGCGCGATACCGATAGCTACCAAGAAGATTATAGGCTCATGACAGAGCTAGGCATTACAACTAGTAATCAGCAAAAAATACTTAGGTCTATTGATGAAATTATAGCATTTATTGATGAACTAGAGACACGACGTGAAGCACTACCGTTTAATATCGATGGATTGGTTTTAAAGGTAAATAATCAAAATAATTACGGTAAGCTCGGTGTGGTTGGCAAGAGTCCGCGTGGAGCTGTAGCTTATAAATTTTCGGCTGAACAAACCACTGCAACCATAAAGGATATAGTAATATCGATTGGGCGAACTGGTGCGGCAACTCCAGTCGCTGTTTTTGATCCAGTGGACGTAGCCGGTACGACTGTGCAACATGCAAGTTTACATAACGCAGATGAAATAAATCGACTCGATGTACGCCGTGGCGATACAGTGATTATTTACAAGGCTGGAGATATAATTCCGCAAGTTTTACGTGTACTACAGGAACTACGACCAGATAAAAGTCAGCGAATTAACTTTAAGTATGAGCTTATGCGTCAATATCCAGAGCTAGAGTTTATCCGACCTGAGGGGGAGGCAGTTTATAGAGTAAAGGGGCTGACTGGTCCGCTAATTTTACAGCGAAGCCTGCAGCATTTTGCTAGTAAGTCAGCTTTAGACATTGACACACTAGGTAAGAAGAATGTTATTGCACTAGTTGACTCGGGGTTGGTCGCTGATATCGCTGACATATTCAGGTTGACGAAAAAAGATCTACTTCGACTAGATCGATTTGCTGACGTTTCAGCTAGTAAGTTGTTAGCAGCGATTGATCAAAAGCGACAACCAAGTCTGGAACGTTTTATCTATGGACTCGGTATCCGTCATGTTGGAATACAAACCGCTACTGATTTAGCTCATAAATTCAATTCTCTCGATGTAATAGGTCGAGGCCAGCTTAACCAGTTTCGAGAAGTTGACGGCGTTGGTCTAGTCGTCGCCGAGAGTATAGTGGCATGGTTCGCCGATGAAGATAATCAGCAACTATTGGGAAAGTTTTTTGAACTTGGTGTTAGACCAGTATTTCACACAAAATCAGGGAAATTATTAGGTAAAAAATTTGTTGTTACCGGAACATTAGAGTCGATGAGTCGTGACGAGGCAGCAGAATTAATTCGTGAGGCAGGCGGCACATTTCAGTCAGGTGTGGGCAGGGATACCAATTATCTTGTTGCGGGTGGTAAAACTGGGAGCTCAAAACTAGCCAAAGCCAAGGCCTGCGGCACACAGATAATTAATGAACATGAGTTCAGGGAATTGCTTCAATGACCAATCTCAGTGTAACTTCATTAGAGAAGGGTACCTATTGTCATTTAAAAACCGGCCATCTATACGAAGTTATTGGTATCGCAGTGCATAGCGAGGACGGTTCAAAGCTGGTTGTCTATAGGCCACTTTATAAAACTGAGATTGAATTATTTGTCCGTCCGTACGAAATGTTTGCCGAGTTAGTCAGTATAAATGGTAGTAGGCAGCCAAGGTTTAAAAGAGTCCAGGACTCTCACGGATAGTATGTATAATTGGCAAACCGATATAGCACCACGGCTAGGAAGGCTTGTAGAGGTTAATGAAGGCTTCTCAACAGCTAAGCGCGGTATTTTGGAGATGCCCGACGGAGTGTCGATTTTTGTTAAACTCGCAACTGATGCAAGTTCACACAAATGGATACAAAAAGAAGTTGAGGTATATAAGGTTTTACAACGTCAGAGATATCAATATTCACCACAATTACTATCATATTCTAACGATATGTCAGCATTTGCAATTGAGTATTTAGATGGTTACATTTTTGATAAAAAATGGACGATTGGAATGCTAACTGAAGTTATGATGGCAAGAAAAGAATTGGCTAAGTTAAAGTCTTTTTTCGAAAATAATTTGGACTATAGTATAAATAGTGTTATTGATAGTCGTAATCACTGGGCTATTCTGTCGGATAATTTAAAACTACTCGCTACGCTAAATGATGCATTGCTATATATTAACCAAAATAAAATACAAATTTCACCTGAGTCGGTTGCACAATTTGCAGCTGAAATGGCTTCATGGTCACCGTCTACAAGTAGCTTAGTCCATATGGATATTAGGTTAGATAATTTTGGCTTTAACACCAAGAACGGTACTGGTAAGTTAATTGACTGGAATTGGCTGTGTGTAGGAGATGAAAAATTAGATGTAGCGTCATTATTTATTAGCATTGAAATGAAATCGAACCTTAAACCATATGAACTATATCCAACATATTATAGCAGGCAAAGTTTACTGTATCTGGCTGGCTACTGGATATATCAACTTGCTGTCACTGCTGGTGATAATACCGTAATTTCACCTTTGCGTAAGCATCAGGCTAATAGTGCAGTGACAGCACTCACCATGTTAAACTATGATCAAGGTACAATTAATGGATAGTAATGACATGCATGGAGAACCCAAGAAGCCTAATAAGCTTCGTCGATTGCTGGTCGCGATAAATGGTGGACTAGTCGTAGTTGTAGGTATTATCATGGTGCCTTACCCAGGTCCTGGGTGGGTAGTTGTCTTTGCCGGTCTTGCGATTCTTTCAAAAGAATATCCATGGGCAAGTCGTTTGTTGAAATGGGCAAAGAAAAAATATAATGCATTTTACGCCTGGGTTGCTATCCAGAATTGGCCAGTTCGTGCAGTGCTAGCATTATTTACAGTAATAGTTGTTGTTGGAACCTTATGGCTAGTCAATGCTTATGGGATTATGGCCAACTGGGTTGGTATTGATTGGCCATGGCTACACTCGCCACTTCCTATTTTTAACTAAATGGTAAAAAGTCAAAACACACTCAGAGTCAAGATTCTACTGTGATAATTAAAATAAACCACGAATCTGTTTAGATACTCAAGGGTTAAATAAATAATATAGCCCCAACGGGGCTATATACTAGCTAGCATTACGTATATTACCAGCTACGCTTGCGGAATGAGCCACCATCGTTATCACGACGTGGGCGGTCTTCTTTTGGCTTTGCTAGACTAACGTTTATTGAACGTCCGTCAAGATCTTTGCCGTCAAGTTGGTCGATGGCTTTTTGGTTATCATCTTCATTTACGAAGGTAACGAAACCAAAACCACGACTGCGACCTGTGTCGCGATCAGTCATGATGCGAGCGCTCTCAACTTCACCGATTTGCTCAAAGTGAGCTTTTAGTCCATCGTCTGTTGTAGCGTAAGCTAAACTTCCGATAAAAAGATTCTGTGCCATTATACTTTCTCCTAATAATTATTACACTCAGATCGACCAGTGTAATAACGAAGATACGTTTTGACACATCCTGAACAGATACATTAAAGCATACTATATGAAAAAATGCTATAGGTATGATATTATTAAGCATAAGCTGGTACGCATTGGGGTACCGATGCGGATTAACATAAACAACAATTACCAAATAGTGCCCCGGGTGGGCGCGTAACAGCTTTACTAAATATCCCTGTCAACACGCGGGGGTTTTTAGTGAAACTATAAAAAAGTTATGCCGGTAGCCAGTATGGTAATATGGTATATGCTTGGGGCATTAGCTCATTTGGCTAGAGCGCTTCGCTGGCAGCGAAGAGGTGAGCGGTTCGAATCCGCTATGCTCCACCACAGTATATGTTATAATGAATTATGAGGAGCCCTTAAAATAGGGCATATTTTTATGAAAGACGTCAAGTATATTCGAAATATTGCAATTATTGCTCACGTTGACCACGGTAAAACTACTATGGTTGATGGGCTGCTTAAGCAATCAAACACATTTCGAGATAATCAAGTTGAGATGAGCCAAGAACTGATTATGGATTCTGGCGACCAAGAGCATGAGCGAGGCATCACAATTACTGCCAAGCAGACATCTGTCTATTACGGAGAGTATAAGATCAATATTATTGATACTCCAGGCCATGCTGACTTTAGTGGCGAAGTTGAACGAACTCTTAATATGGCCGATGGAGTATTGCTAGTTGTTGATGCCCAGGAAGGTCCAATGCCACAGACAAAGTTTGTGTTATCAAAAGCGCTTGAATTAGGCCTAAAGCCAGTAGTAATTATTAATAAAATCGATAAACCTTCACGACGCATAGATGAAGTAATCGATGAAGTATCTAACCTATTCCTTGAACTTGCAGTTGAAGATAGTCAGCTACACTATCCAGTTTATTATGCGATTGGTCGCGAAGGTAAAGCCTGGAAAGTCTTACCAGACAACCCAGCTGAGCATACAGACCTTACACCAATTTTTGAAGCCATTATTGACGATATCCCAGCTCCAACCGTAGATGCTGATGGGTCTTTTCAGCTATTAGTTACTTCGTTGCAATACGACAACTTTCTCGGAAAATATGCTATTGGTCGGATTAATCGTGGCTCAATTACTAAAAATCAACAGATTGTATTGATTGATCGAGGCGGTACACAAACTAGTGCTAAAATTGATAAGATATTTGGTTATCGAGGTTTGAATCGAGAAGAAATTGATGTTGCGGGTGCAGGAGATATCGTAGCTGTAACTGGAATCACCAATGCCCATATAGGTGAAACTCTTGCCGATAAGGACAACCCAGAGGCTTTACCGGTAATCGATATTGAAGCTCCAACAATTAGCATGTATCTCGGTCCTAATACCAGTCCCATGAAGGGTAAGGAAGGTGAATTTAACACCTCACGCCAGATTGGTGATCGCCTAAAACGTGAGCTAGAAACTAATGTGTCACTTCAGGTCGTTGAGGACGGTATCGGCTTTATTGTTAGCGGCCGAGGAGAGCTTCATCTATCGGTACTAATCGAAGCACTGCGACGTGAAGGTTTTGAGTTTGAAGTTGGTCGTCCGCAAGTAGTAACTATTGAAGAGGATGGTATCGTAAAAGAGCCCGTTGAGGAGCTGTATATCGAAGTCGGAACTGAATTTATCGGTGCAGTCAGCCAAGAGCTAGGTACTCGCCGTGCTGAAATGCGTGGGCAAGAACAGACTAGTAGTGGGGCCGCTCGGATGGACTACTTAATTCCAACTAGAGCATTAATTGGCTTACGTAATACACTACTAACAGCCACAAAAGGTACGGTTATTATGAACAGCTTACCGCACGGCTATCAGCCACTCGGCGCTAAGCTTGATCAGTCACGTAATGGTGTCTTGATTGCTTTTGAGGCTGGTACGACAACCCCCTATGCCTTGCAGGCAGCAGAAGCACGAGGTGAGCTATTCATCGGTCCAGCAGTCGATGTGTATGCTGGTATGATTATCGGCTTAAATCGCCGCGGTGATGATTTAGAGGTGAATGTTTGTAAATCTAAGCACTTAACTAATATGCGCTCAAGCTCTAGCGACGGTGTCGTACAGCTTACACCGTATACTGACTTAAGCCTTGAACAGTGTATCGACTTCATCGAAGACGATGAGTTACTAGAGGTTACCCCAAAGAATCTACGCCTTCGCAAGCGTCATCTTGATGCTAATCAGCGCAAGCGAGCCAAGAAGTAACTGATGTATACTAGTAGTTAATGCCCTATAAAACAATTAAAAAGTATATAAAAACTGATAAACTAAAAGCTTCTCTCGTGAAGGCCGCTGGTGTTGTCTTGCCAGCTAGCACAAGTTACGATGTGCTGCTTGAAGAGCTATTTAGCGATATTGTGAAAAATAGTACCTACGATGATAGTAAAGACCTAGTAGATCTAATACCTACACATAAACTTAGTCTAATCGGTAGGAAATATGAATCAGAAAGAAGTCTGCCAGGATTTAATATCGATGAATTTATAAATAGGTATTTTTATAATTTACCCTCGAAGAGTGGATTATTGAACGGTACCTACATACTACCAATTGACAAGTATATAACTAATCTATGGTCCGAGCTTAAGGTTACAAATAGAAGGAATCGTGGTTCGTTGCAAATGCTCCCAAATAGCTACATAATACCTGGCGGACGTTTTAAGGAGCAGTTTTATTGGGATAGTTATTTTATAATGCTAGGTCTTGCAGCAGATCATCAATGGGACATGATAGATAGTCTGATGAAGAATTTTACATATATGATTCGAAAGTGGGGCTTTATTCCGACTGCGAACCGTAGCTACTTTCTGTCTAGGTCGCAACCTCCATTTTATGCTCAAATGGTAAATCTTGTAGCTACCAAACAGAATAAATCCTCTGTGTATATTACATACTTGCCGTACTTAATTGCCGAATATAAATTTTGGATGAGAGGTAAAAACCTGGCTGCAAAAAGTAATAATGGCTCGCATCGAAGGGTAGTAAATCTAGCTAAGGATGCATATCTAAATCGTTATTACGATAAATATACTACAGCAAGGCCAGAAAGCTTTAAAGAGGATAATGACATGGTAGGTAAGTTGCCCGACGAAGCTCAGCCACAAGCATATTTAGACTTGAGAGCGGCAGCTGAAAGTGGCTGGGATTTTAGTTCTCGATGGTTTGTAGACCCTTATGATATTTCAACAATACAAACAACTAAGATTGTACCAATCGACCTAAACTGCCTTTTGGTGATTTTAGAACAGACAATCGCAAAAGCTTATAGAATCATAAGAAATTACGTAGCAGCGCAAAAATATACAAAACTCGCGGAGAAGCGAATAGAGAATATTCAGACCTTCTGCTGGGATAATAAAATAAATTTTTTTGTAGACTATAATTTTCATACCGGACAACCGTCTGAGCGTATTACATTGGCCGGTATATTCGCACTTTATGCTAAAGTTGCCACCGAGGAGCAGGCGCGCAAGATGGTTGAGCTGATCAAAACCAGCTTCCTAAAAAACGGTGGTTTAGTGACAACCTTGATTGATAGTGGCCAGCAGTGGGATGCTCCAAATGGCTGGGCGCCATTACAGTGGGTGGCCGTCCAAGGATTAAGGAATTACGGCTACTCTGAGCTTGCAGATACTATTAGGCAAAGGTGGATTGAATCAAATAAATTAGTATATGAGAAACATAGTAAGTTGTTCGAGAAGTACAATGTCGAAAATCCACAACTTTGGGCCACTGGCGGTGAATATACGCTTCAAGATGGGTTTGGCTGGACGAATGGAGTCCTGAAGGCATTCTTAGCTGAAGAGCATGATGTATAATCATAAGGTGAATATTGTTGTCAATGATCAGCTCATTAGCTATCAGCGAACTGGGGCTGGGCAGGTGGTTTTAATGCTACATGGTTGGGGTGCGAGCCTCAAAAGCTTTAAGCCCCTGGCTGACGAACTTTCAAGGTCGTATCAAGTGATTAGCTTAGACTTTCCTGGTTTTGGAAATAGCCCGGTACCACATAGTAGCTGGTCAGTCTCAGATTATGTGGACTTGGTTAAACACTTTCTGGTAAAGCTTAGAGTCAAGGATTGTTACGCTGTAATCGGGCACTCCTTCGGCGGAAGAGTTATCATAAAAGGAATAGGTACAGGCCAACTTACACCCCAGAGGGTTATTTTAATTGACGCAGCTGGAATTAAACCAAAGGATACTATTAAGGGTAGTGTTTTAGCTTCGTCTGCAAAAGCAGGCAAGGTTATATTATCTACACCAGGATTTAATCGGTTTAAGGATAAATTAACACAACAATTCCGATTGAAATTTGGCTCAAGTGACTATCAAGATGCTAACGAAATGAGTGAAATATTCAAAAAAGTTGTCAGAGAAGACTTAACCAGCTACTTGCCATCGATAAAACAGCCGACTCTTCTGCTTTGGGGCGAGGATGATAATGAAACACCTCTATCAGACGCTAAGCTAATGCATAGCAAGATAGCTGATAGCAAACTTGTTAGTTACCCAAACGCAGGACATTACGTTTACCTAGACGAGCTAAAGCAAGTCACAGAAAAAATCAGTGGGTTTTTGAAGTGAAGTATTTTTGGACGCGCTACCTACCTAGCTACCATGCGTCGCTAGTGTATATGCTTCAATTAACGGAATACCAACCAAAATCATACCTCCATTGGCTGCACAGGAGTCGTGACTTTAGACGTATAATGTACCGGCAAACTCTTGATAGGACGACAAAGGCTAAGACCCTACTGTTCGTGCTACGGTTGATTAGCTTATTGATGCTTATATTGACAGTCTGGTTGACAGTATTTGCGATAAAAGAGCTACAGCCTGTTTATTTCATTGTATCGATAGTCCTAATAGTTAGCTATCCATTTGTGCTTGCCTATGGGCTGCTTATTGCCCTATATATTGGCTACGTAGCCGTACAGCAACCTAAACAAAAACGGCTAAAACGTTCGGCAGCCGGTAAGCTCGCCAAACATCCGGCTGCTCATCGAATTGCAATAGTTGGGAGTTATGGTAAAACGACTGCGAAAGAAATACTCAAAGCCGTACTTGGTCAAACATATAATGTGGCAGCGACTCCTGGAAACATGAACACAGAAATTGGTATAAGTCGGTTTATCATGTCATTGTCCGGTGAAGAAGAAGTGCTAATTTTTGAGTATGGAGAAGAAGAAGTCGGTGACATTAGTCGATTGGCTGCTTTTACAAAGCCAAGCCTAGCAATTATTACTGGAGCAAGTGCTGCTCACATGGATACATTTGGCTCGCTCGAAAACGTAGTTGCTACATTACGGGAAATTGAAGCAGATGTTCCTGCTGATAAAATATATGTTAATGCGGACAGTCCTCTACTGGAAGATATTGGTGAGCCGACAAGGCGCTATAGTCAATTAGGCATAGGGGAGTGGCGGACTCACCAGATTAAGTCTAGTCTCAATGGTACGTCGTTCATACTCAAGAATAAAGCGAAGTCACTAAGTATTAACACAAAACTAATCGGCAATCATCTAGTAGGGGTTTGTTCTGCCGTATGTACCGTTGCATTGAGTCTTGGGATGAGACCGAAAGATATTGAATCTGCATTTAAAAAAGTAAAACCGTTTGAACATCGCATGCAACCATATAAGCTGTACGGGGCAACAATAATTGACGATACCTATAATGGAAACATTGAGGGCATGAAAGCTGGACTAAAATTACTTAAACAGGCGAAGTCGGTAGGGCGTAAGATTTATATTACTCCTGGCCTGGTTGAGCAAGGTAGCCTTGAGAAGCCAATCCATATTGACTTAGGTGTGCAGATAGCACAGGTTGCTGATGTTGTAGTATTGATGCAAAATTCGGTTACCCCTTATATTTTAGAGGGTCTCGATCGATCAGATTTTTCTGGCGAGCTATTGTGTGTCGATAATCCACTTGAGTTTTATCAAAACCTAGATAAATTTATTTTGAAAAATGATATTGTCTTAATGCAGAATGACTGGACGGATAACTATAGCTAAATGCTATACTTATATCATGGTTAAAACTGTAGCAGTAATTTTTGGTGGAGTTTCACCCGAACACGACATTTCGATTATCACTGCGATATCATCGGTCATTAGACCATTAGAAATGACTGGGAAGTACAATGTCTTGCCAATTTATATATCAAAAAAGGGCAATTGGTACAGCGACCAATCTTTTAAGAATATCGCAACTTTCCAGACTGACCTAAAGACATTAACCGATAGATTAAAGCCAATTCAGCTCATTTTTGACAATGGGCTTTTAGTTAAGCCGCAAGGATTGCGCACAAAAGCGATAAGGATTGATGTAGCGTTTCCTGCAATGCATGGTGCTATGGGAGAAGACGGTAGCTTAATGGGGCTTTTGCGCATGGCAGGTATCCCATTCGTCGGGTGCGATATGTCTGCGAGTGCGATTGCAATGGATAAGGTGCTGGCAAAACAGGCAGCTGAAGTTAATAACATCTTGATATCAAAATACGAATACTTCTTTGCTGATAAATTCAAGACCAATCCGCAAGAAGTCATTGATGAAATTATAAAAAAATTATCATTTCCTCTTTTCGTTAAACCTGCACATCTTGGTTCAAGTATTGGTATTACTAGGACAGAGACAAAGACGGAACTCGAAAATGCTATCGAGGTAGCAGCATTTTACGACAACAAGATTATTATCGAGGAAGCAGTTTCAAACCTGATAGAGGTAACGCTACCAATTATCGGCAATCAGGAAATAACGACTGGACTTCTCGAGAGGCCCATGGTTGATCAGTCTGAGGTATTTGACTTCGATACTAAGTACTTGAACGGTGGCAAGAAAGGGAGTGGTAAAAAGTATACAACAGGCTCTCAGGGGTATAGTGAACTTCCAGCGAAACTATCTAAGGAGCTATACAAGCAGGCAGTAACTGTCGCGAAGCAAGTTTATAGGTCGATCGAATGTCAAGGCATAGCTAGGATTGATATGTTGATCGACAGTAAAAAAGAACTTGTGTATTTCAATGAGATTAATCCAATGCCTGGCAGCTTGTACGCCCATAATTGGCGTGAAGCCGGAGTATCAGGTGTTCAGCTAGTTGAAAAGTTAATCCAAGGTGCGATTGACAGTCATGCTGAACAGTCAAAGTATTCAAGTACATTCTCAACAGATTTCCTGAAACAATTTTGATACAATGAATAAATATAAAGGAGGTATAAGATGACGTTATCAATAATTATTTTAACAGGATTAATGGTAATCATACTAGCAAGTATCAAGGTTATCAAGCAGTACGAGCGAGGGGTGGTGCTAACACTCGGGCGATATACCGGGACTAGAGAGCCAGGCTTAAGACTCGTTATACCAGTATTACAGACTTTGGATCGTGTTGACGT
>JAGQNA010000049.1 GCA_020428315.1 Candidatus Saccharimonadota bacterium | reverse complement strand
TGGCCGAGAGTACAAAAAGTCCGCCATTACCTATCTACGACGCGAAGTCAATTCACGTAGTAGCAAAATAAAAAAAGTTCGTTTCGTAGACTCTGGCACAAATACGCTCATCCAGCTTGCCGATCTCGTAGCCGGATCGATCTTACGCTCTACGCAGACAAATAAGACCGATAGCGATGACTACGTGAAAATTCTAAGAATGAGAATCGAAGATGTTTGGTACTTTAAGTAAAATCGAAACCAGCCCCTATCCTAGATGTCCTAGGCACGCACACCATACGGTGACAGTTCGGGACTGGTGTCATTTGTACTTGCATTGTAGCATAAGTGAAATGCTTATGTCAATATTTACAACAAAGGAGACCATCTGATGCCTCCTGTAAGCACTGAAGGCAAACCGTTCGCAAGCATCGCAGCAGTTGATGGAATTGTTGACGCTCTCGAAAAAATAGCCAGCAACCTGAAGCCCGCCGATCAAGACAACAAGTACGTAATTTTTGCCGCGAGAGATTTGATTTGGATTTCCGCGAGTATCATGAGTACAATTTCACGAAACTTACACTGGAGATACAACGCCTATACCGCAGCGTCGATGACACGTCTATTGATGGAATGTGTGACAGAAATCAAATTCGTAAAAGCGAATCCAGAA
>JAGQNA010000048.1 GCA_020428315.1 Candidatus Saccharimonadota bacterium | reverse complement strand
AAAGGATATGCCAACTCCCATCTTCGACTTGGCTTACCAGCTGGTCGAAAACGGTCCGGCACTCTCGCTGATTGTTTCGGAGCAAGCTGGAACAATCTGTTTTTCAATTTGTCATCGCGACCAGAATGGCTGGACGATGGAAGTCGAAGAGGGAGTGAAAGAGCAGATAGAGACAGTCTTCGAAAGCCTCTGAGCTTTTCTTGCCCCCGTATCTTGAGACAGAGCTCTCGGAAATGGGGGCTTTGTCACGTCTCGAGCTTGATAAAACCTTAGAAGTTCTCTATAATTTTAACCTGTTATGCGGGTATAGCTCAGTTGTTAGAGCGCTTCCTTGCCAAGGAAGAGGCCAGGAGTTAGAGTCTCCTTACCCGCACCATTTGCTCTATGCTAATAAATATGATATATTATGTATAATTCCTTATTCGAAATAAGGTGCTTTCAGGATTTATTCTTGAAAGAACAGCACTGTCAGGCTAGCATGGCACGTACAATAAGGAGGCCGTTATGGCCCAAGAAATAAACACATCTGGATTTGCGATAATCAATGGTCCCGGTGTAGGTGAGTTGGTAGATGCCCTCAAGTATGCCTATCGTGATCAAAAGGCTGAATGGTCAGGTGAAGCATTCGGAGTGGACTTTACGATAGGCCACCCAGTTGCAGAGTC
>JAGQNA010000047.1 GCA_020428315.1 Candidatus Saccharimonadota bacterium | reverse complement strand
AGAAGCAGGACATCTATGTGTTGAGTTTCCCGTGTCAAAAGCAGATGATTTTGAGCGTCTAATAACAGACAATATGGAGACGGGCTTCTGGAATGAGTATCTGACAAACGAAAAAGTCGTATTCATTTTCAAACATAAAGACGGTTATATCGAAAGATTTGAATTCAACGATAGTAACGCAAGTCAGATTTGTGCGCTTGGCAATAAGTTCAATAACCTTCCAGAGCCAGCTCCCAATGAGACTCCATGGCAATGGTTAGCAAACAATAGTTGGTATAGCTCTATAGTGCCCAAAGTCAGGGTTTTCACAACTCGGCCGGATACAATCTTTGGGGCAACTTTCTTGGTTTTGGCACCAGAGCATGAGCTTGTAGAGCAACTTACTACAAAAGAGCAAAAAGTCAAAGTAGATGATTACATAAAACAGGCCACCAAAAAGACAGAAGTTGAACGCCAGGCCAGCAAGGAAAAAACAGGCGTCTTTACAGGTTCTTACGCTATTAATCCAGCAAGTGGCGAGAAGATCCCCGTTTGGGTGGCAGATTATGTGTTGGTTGGCTACGGCACTGGGGCAATTATGGCGGTTCCTGCCCACGACGAACGCGATAGAGAATTTGCCCAGGATCACGAACTTCCTCTTGTCCAGGTAGTAGACATCGGTGAAGTAG
>JAGQNA010000046.1 GCA_020428315.1 Candidatus Saccharimonadota bacterium | reverse complement strand
GTTATTGTTGATGGTTATATCACGCATATTTACCTCCCCGAGATTTCCTTGGTCTTTAATGTTTTATTAGCTATTACTGACGCGAATTTACTGTATTTAACAGATACAGCACCGTCTACATAAGTGAACGAAGTGAAAAGTTTGGTCAATATCACTCGCCTCTGACTAACTGTGCGAGTTTGGTATAGTTCGGCAGCCTTTTGAGTGAGCTTTAGTAGAGCTAAACGTTGTGGTAGGTCATTCTTTTTAGCCTTGTGTCAGCCTCCCCAAATAACGAACAGGTTGTGTGAAGTATGTTAAATGGTTTTGAGCCGAGTAGCGTAAGCTACTGGGCTCATTTTTAAGGCTGTGTGGATACGTCTATGATTGTAATAGTAAATCTGCATAGCAATAGCCTCATATAATTGACTCAAGTCGTGGTATTGGTTGAGATTTTGCATCTCTCGTTTGAATCCACCGAACCAGCGTTCCATGAAGCCATTCTGCCAAGGGCTAGCTTTATTGCTGGCACTAAGACGAATTTCCATCTTGGCGCACAGTTCTTGGTGTTTGTGGCTCAGATACCCTGAACCCTTGTCACTGTGCAAGATGGCTGGTGCTTCATGCTTGCTGAGAGCATCTAACAAAGCCTCGTGAGTTAGCTCACTACTATGCCTAGTGCCCAATCGCCAGCCAA
>JAGQNA010000045.1 GCA_020428315.1 Candidatus Saccharimonadota bacterium | reverse complement strand
GTACGGTAGGAACCCCTACCTCTACCTTTCCGTCGTTGTCTTTCAGGAGCACTTCACTGAATTCCAGTGTGTCTCCTTCCTTACCTTCCTGGCGGTGGACGAAGATCTCCTGGTTTTCTTCCACCTTAAATTGCTGTCCTGCGATGTTGACGATAGCGTACATAGGTTCCCTGTTTCAAAAGAAGATGCAAAGTTAATAAGGAGTAGCTGAATTCACAACAAGGTCAATTGAAATTAATATTGAACAGCTACAAAGGTCGATTTTAAGCTATTTTTGGGGGTTGGGCGGCGGATGTTTATTTTTGCCTCCCCTCCTGCCGAGGTGGTGAAATTGGTAGACACGCCGGACTCAAAATCCGGTTGGGGTAACACTCAGTGTGGGTTCGAGTCCCACCCTCGGTACATGAGCATCGGAAACCCTGCCATTTTGGTGGGGTTTTTTTGTGGAGTAAGGCGGAGGGCGAAATGCGGAGGACGGAAATCGGAAGGCGGAATAGGGGAAAAGGTCAACTGCCAGCGCAGCGAACTGCCAACTGTCAACCGCCTACTGCAGTCAAAGCTGTTCCAGCAACCTTACTAAATACCGTTGCTTGTGGTAGAAGTCGACAACCTCGCTGAGTTGCGATTCATCGCCGTTCTGATCAAAGGCGTCCAGGGCAGGTGATACGATCTCCAGCAGTTCCTGCC
>JAGQNA010000044.1 GCA_020428315.1 Candidatus Saccharimonadota bacterium | reverse complement strand
GTTGCTGACTTTGTAGAAATTATCGACAAAGATAGCGCTAAGCAAGCTCTGGTGCAGTTTGGTGGCGAGATGATTCTAAAGACACGACATGGGGCCTATGACGGTCGAGGAAATGCAAAAATCTCTAGTGAGGCTGAGCTACTTACTGCCCTAGATAAGTTTGGCAACGCCAAACTATACGCTGAAAAGCTTGTACCCTTTGCGAAGGAGCTAGCTGTCATGGTAGCTCGAGATACCAAAGGTAACATCAATACTTACCCGGTAACAGAGACGATTCATGAGCGTAATATTTGTATTGAGACATTAACGCCAGCTCAAGTACCCATAGATATCTTAAAAAACGCCGATGATCTAGCTAGACAAGTTGCGAGTTCACTAGAAGGTGCTGGCGTCTTTGGGATTGAGATGTTTTTAACTGAAGACAAGCAGGTACTAGTAAATGAAATTGCTCCTCGTGTTCACAACTCTGGCCACTACACGATGAATGGCTGCACAACCTCCCAGTTCGAGCAGCATATTCGGGCTATCACAGGCCTACCGCTTGGCGATACGCAGCTGCTGGTACCAGCCATTGTAATGCGTAATCTACTCGGTAGACGAGATGGTGAAACTAAAGTCAATGGTTTATCTACCGCCTTATCACTACCCAATGCCTCAGTACACCTATACGGAAAATCGCCAACTAAAATTGATCGTAAAATGGGCCATATAAATGTGGTTGCACGGAATC
>JAGQNA010000043.1 GCA_020428315.1 Candidatus Saccharimonadota bacterium | reverse complement strand
CCGTATCTTGACCGTTTTGCAGTAAATACAGATATACCAGAGCCTGATCACGCTCTAGCCCCAATTGTTTTAAATATACGACAACTTTATCTTGAAGCGAGTTATCAACATGCATGTGTTTATCTTACCAAATTAATGTCTGAATGTCCAGACAACTTTTTGCTACTCTTTAAATTGTAGAGTAGAGTGAGCACTGAAGCAGGAGTATACTAAAAGAATTATGAAAAATTACATTGCATATATGGCTGCCGCACTAGCGATAGTGTCGGTAGTTCCGTATCTGATTGATATTGTAAGGCGAAGAACGAAGCCTAATGTTGTTTCTTGGTCTACATGGGCGCTATTAACCGGTGTTGCGATGGTAGCTACGTTTGCCGCAGGAGAGCCTCGGGCGGGATTGTTGTTATTGGGGAGCACTATATGCTCTGTTGCCGTTTTACTACTTGGTATAAAATATGGAATCGCAAAATTATCCATATTTGATGTACTGTGCTGGACGTCTGCTATGGTAGGGGTAATTCTGTGGCAAATATTCGATTCTCCAGCAATCGCAATTGTTATGAGCGTTGCAGTTGATTTAATAGGCATGCTTCCAACTCTGCGTCATTCTTGGCTAGAGCCTAAGGAAGAAACTTGGCAGACTTTTGTAATTGGATCTATCGCAGCTATTTTAACGATTGTTTCTTTGGAGGCATACAATATTAACAACTTGCTATATCCGGTGTATCTAGCTCTTGCAAACGGAGCGATCGCATGTATCGTTGTGATGCGTCGGAAGCAAAAAGGTATTCCGCTTTCTCGCCATGTGGTCCATGAAACTCTGCATGAATAAAGCGGTTATCATGTATTTCGGCGACAGGTGACGTGTGTATGGAGGTGCTTTAGTAAGAGCGAAAGCGGCTCTGGTACAATACAATTATGATAAACCAAAACAATGTGATGAATGATACGAAAAAACCTGAATCAGACACAAAAAAATACCTTTTTCTTATAATTGGTATCGTGGCTGCCGGGCTATTTACGGTTTCGCTTATCGGCGCCTTATTGGTGTATGGACGTATAAAAGAAGTGAGAAAACTTCAATCAGCTGATGAGGCTGCTTACAGTGATGCAATGCGTAGATGTGGCAAAAAGCCATATATGGTCATAAATAAGGACGACCCAATTGAAGGAGTTAACGTCGGCAGTTATTATTATGAGCCTACGCATCCTAACTATGACAAAGCGAAACAGAAATCATTTAAAGATAGCATAGGCTTTCTTGGTTTTGACTATATGATTGAATACGAGTGCAGCCTATCAAGTGCTCAAAAACTATATATCAAAAGAGGTAAATAAGAAATTGTCTCATCTAAATTAGGTGTAATTACTGCAACTGATCCAAATCGCCGTGTATAATAGGCAGTGATGAAAACATATTACACAGATGGAAGCTGTAGCCCAAACCCCGGGCCGGGTGGGTATTCGGTAATTTTGGTAGATGGTGAAAAGATGGAGCCGGTACGATTAGGGTGTGACAATGAATCCACTAATATTAGGATGGAAGGTATGGCCTTAATTTCGGCGCTAGAGCACTCTAATGGTGAAAAATGTGAGATTTTTACAGATAGTGAATTCTGGATCAATGTAATTACTAAGTGGTCGCTGACATGGGAGGCGAATGGTTGGCAGAAGAAGGGTGGTATTAAGAATCTTGATATAGTCCAAGAGGTTTGTCCGCTGTATCGC
>JAGQNA010000042.1 GCA_020428315.1 Candidatus Saccharimonadota bacterium | reverse complement strand
TTTCTGTTCATTTCCACTGCAATCATAATACTACCCACCACCACCCACTTGCAAGTACTTTTTTTATAAAATTACCCACTTTATCCACAGACTAGCATGATTACCCTTTAGCTAAGCCGATCTAATTAAAATAGATTCAATAATTCTGCTCTGATGACTTGCCAACTTAATATCTTCTTGGTCTTTGAAGTTAATCGTATCGCTTGATAACTTGATATGTTTTGCTCATTGACAATAACCAGTACTTTGCTATCCATTACTTTTTCAACAACTAATGAATTCCGGTGAATTCTATGTCCCAGATAATACAAGCCTGAAGATATTTTAACCACAACGTTATTCTTTGGATTGACACTCAAACACAGATTATCTGACAACCACTTTCTGCACCGTGATTGTGTAGTCTTGGCGTCTGTGTAACTTTCAAAAAACATCACAAAGTCATCACCATAGCGTAAGTATGCGAGCGGCTTTAATGTATGCCTTACATAAAAATCAAGATCATTTAGATAAATATTAGCGAATATTTGACTAGTCAAATTACCGATGGGTATGCCAACTGCTGGCATATGCTGAACCCGTCGAATGGCTGGCTGGCTGGCTGGCTGGCTGGCTGGCTGGCTGGCTGGCTGGCTCCTAATTGTGAGGTGTAGCTATCAATAACTTTGTCAAGTAGGTGTAGTACATTATGGTCAACTATCATGCGATTTAAGCTATCTTTCAGACGCAAATGCTCAACATTGTCAAAAAATTTAGAAATGTCAGCCCGCCACACCCAACCATTTTGAAACCTAGCTTCAAGTTGCTGTGTCCGTCTCAGGGCACTGTGCAAGCCTTTACCGGTTCGACAAGACCACACATCATAGTCAAATCTTGGATCAACAATAGGCACCAGGTAATCATAAAGCAACCTGTGCGCCACCCTATCACGCACACTGGCCACGGCAATATCTCGACGTTTCTTTTCGTTAACAATTCTGTGGTTGTAGCCACCATGTTGATACATACCAGTATTTAGATCTGAACAAAGTTTTAATAAATTAAGTTCAAGCTCAGATTCAAACACCAAAATCTCACGACTAGCTTTTTTATTTTTAACAAATGCACGCCAAGCTTGCCAGATATTTGTTAAACTTAAATCTATGGTTTTTGAAGAATTGTCAGTTATATCGCTCACCTACGAAGCTTACAAGAAGTTACTTACAATTAACACTGTTATTGATAAAAAATATCGTCACACTCTTGGCGAACCAGCCTGTAAAAATTGTGGTGAGTTACTAAGGTATTTAATTTTAGCCAAACATGCACCCAAACAACTTAAAGCAAGTTACATTATTCAGGCCGACAGCCATGCCGAGCTATTAGCACTCAATATTAGAGCCATGCTAGAATTGAAGCTTACTAATGAGACTAACCTTCTCAAACTACAAGCTAAACTCACTGAAGCCCGCCGTCAACTAGGTGGCTGGCGTAAGAGTATTTCATAGTACCAATAATGTCATCTCGAGCCTGCCTGCCGTGAGTTTGTCGAATCGGTCGAGAGATCTGACTGATGTGATAGTAGATCTCTCCACTACGGTCGAGACGACAAACCAATTACCTATACCTCACCGAGAGACGCGTACTATCATGGTTGTCCACGTTCGAGTTGTTCAAGTTCGGCTTGCCGTCGTTGTTGACGTAAGAATACGAAACATGAGACCAACCCTCGAGCTTTATTCCACTGCAGTCATTTCCCCACCTGCGTACAGAAGGGTTCGTTTGTGTTTCATTCGCTACCTAGCAAATTACAGTGGCAATTCGTGGGGTATAAAGATTCTGAATGTGCCAACAAACAAAACAATGCTTAGAAATTGTACTGTGATAAATTGGCAAACATTTTATGAGGCACCGATGAGCTATTGCAACTTGGAGTACTTACCTGCTACCTTAGATTGTAACAAAAGCATAAGAAGAAAAGAAAGAACCAAGGTTTAAGTTTTTACCCCACCGAGAGACGCGTACTATCAAGGAGGACCACGTCCGAGTCGCTCAAGTACGGCTTGCCGTCGT
>JAGQNA010000041.1 GCA_020428315.1 Candidatus Saccharimonadota bacterium | reverse complement strand
GTTTGAATTACGCAAGGCAAAAGACAGAGCCCATATTCTAGAAGGCTATAAAATTGCACTAGATCATATAGATGAAGTGATAAAAACAATTCGGGCGAGTAAAACACAAGATGAGGCCGAGAAGGCCCTTATCGCGAAGTTTAAACTTAGTGAAATTCAGTCTAAGGCTATTTTGGCTATGCAGCTACGACGCTTGACTGGATTAGAGCGAGAAGCTATCGAAAATGAGCTTAACGAATTAATAAAACTAATTGCAAAGCTAGAGAGTATACTAGCCGACGAAAAAGAGATTCTTAAAATTATTAAAAATGAGCTAATCGAAATTAAAGATAAGTATGGCGATGAGCGTCGTAGTAAAATTATCAACCATGAGCTAGGTAAATTCAGTGACGAGGAGCTAATCCCAGAAGAGGAAAGCGTTATACTTCTTACAACAGAGAATTACATCAAGAGAACACTACTTGCCGATTATAGAAAGCAGGGTCGCGGTGGTAAGGGTAAGCGAGGGATGACGACAAAAGAGGAAGATGTAATTGATCAATTAGTCTCTGCAACTACACATGATTGGCTGCTATTTTTCACTAATAGAGGTCGAGTATTTAGGTTAAAATCTTATGAAGTTCCTGCGGCAGGACTAAGCGCAAAGGGTGTAGCCGCGGTGAATTTATTACAACTTCAGCCAGAGGAGCGAATTACTAGTATTATAAAGCATGATAAAAACAGCAAAGATGACGGATATTTATTTATGGCTACGGTAAAAGGTACGGTCAAGAAAACACCCATGAAAGACTATGCTAATATACGCACCAGTGGTTTGATTACTATAAAGCTTGATGAGGGTGACGAACTTCGCTGGATCAAAAAGACAGATGGAGATAATGATATCATTATCTCAACATCAGCAGGTCAGGCTGTTCGATTTAATGAAAAAGATGCTCGACCAATGGGTAGAAACGCTCGCGGCGTGCGCGGTGCGAGACTGCGTCCAAATGATGTAGTAGTCGGTATGGACGTTGTCAGAGATGAAAAGCAACAACTTCTAGTTATGAGTGAAAAAGGTTTTGGAAAACGTACGCTTGCCGAAAACTTCCCAAGCCATAAGCGAGGTGGAGTGGGCATAAAGGCTGCGGTGGTAACTGCAAAAACCGGACCTATTGTTTCTGTCAAGACAATTGATCCTGAAATGACAGATGTCATGCTTATATCGAAGAATGGTCAGACTATTAGACTTAATCTTAAGGATATCAAAGTATTAGGTCGTACAACCCAAGGAGTTACGGTAATGAGACTTAGTGGCACTGACAGTATAAGCTCAATTGGTATGATGTCAGAGCCTGACAAGGATGAAGGATAGTATGATTTCATCCTACCTTATGGCCGTTGCGTTAGGGTGGGTGGTTTCTCAGGGTCTAAAGTATCTTTTTGCAGTTATCAAGACTGGCAATCTGGGACAACTAAGACAGTTGTATTTATCCGGTAATATGCCAAGCTCACATAGCGCTACGGTGACTGCCTTGACAACCGTGATTGCTCTTGATGAAGGAGTAGGATCAACTATTTTCGCTGTATCTGCTTTATTTTCAGCGATTGTAATGTACGACGCAGTAATGGTTAGACGATCATCTGGAGAGCAGGGTGTTGCGCTACAAAAGCTCATAAAGGAACAGAAAAGTAAGGTCTCGCTACCTCGTGCTGCTAAGGGACATACCCCGATTGAAGTTGCTGTCGGAGCATTAATCGGGGTGGCGATTGGTATAGTTGTTTTTTTCGCTACAAACTAATTCAATTTTAGACTTGCTCAATGTGAATCATTGCGCTACAATAGGTAATAGTCTGGCTGCGAGAAACTAGAAGAATAGTAAAAACTTCTGTTAAAAGTGGTTATGGCGATAGTATTTTAACAATTTGGTTGTGCAATACAATTCGTCAGTCTATTTTGAGTAGACGCTTCTTTTTAAGAAGCATCTTTTATGGAGAGTTTGATCCTGGCTCAGGATGAACGCTGGCGGCGTGCCTAATACATGCAAGTCGAGCGGCAGCGGGCTCACAGTGCTTTGGTTCAATAAAGAACGAAGGTAATGTGAGCGCCGGCGAGCGGCGGACGGCTGAGTAACGCGTGGGAACATGCCCCA
>JAGQNA010000040.1 GCA_020428315.1 Candidatus Saccharimonadota bacterium | reverse complement strand
TTGTCGAGGCTAATAACTAGCCGATACGTCCTGGGTATGACGAAAAACTGCCCAACATAAGTATTATCTTCCAGAAAGTTGGTCGATTCAGCATTGCAATATTTCATTAAATAGTATATGGTATAAGTTGTGTCAAATGCCGTACGCGAGTTCTCTACTGGATCACTAGATTACCCTATCGATGCGATAATTGTACCCGAGGCCAAGTACTCGGTTGCCGAATATAATGACGACGCAAACTATATTGCCACCCTTGGTTTGTATGTATGTAAAGGCCTAGTTTTATATAATCCATCTGTTAAACGGGGTCTGGTGGGGCATCTGTCATATACGGAAGACTTAGATCGCTCAATGGAGACAATGTTAAATGCATTTGATTCAAATTTACGAGATTCGGAAGTATCTGTGATACAGACACAGTCAAACAATGGTGTAAGTTTGTATGATCACTGGCCCTCCACTAATACCATTGCAGATTATCTATTAAACAATGGCGCAAATGAAGTAAACGTAGATCTGAATGTAGACAACAGATTCGTTAGGGGCATAGCACTCGATCTTAAAAATGGAAATATTCTAGAGGAAGTTTCACGAGATCAAAAATACATAACGAGTTTTATATGGGGAAAAAGTGAGTACATTGAAAACTGGTGGTAATTGTTGGTTTTATCATTTTAAGCAACAAACAAATTATTTCACAGGATTTTATTTATATCTACCTCACTCTTCTAGGTAGAAATCTCAAACAAACCTATCTAGAAAACACCTAGGCTGTGCCGTCTCGAAAATAGTTCTCTCCCGTACGGCAAATTCGACTGACTTACTCTCCACCTCGTTAGGTCGAGTAGATTGGTACGAGATTGTCGAGGCTAATAACTAGCCGATACGTCCTGGGTATGACGAAAAACTACCCAACATAAGTATTATCTTCCAGAAATTGTAAGAAGCCTTAAAAATGTTCGTTCAACAGCTACTCTCTGACCATTACTCTGAGATCTGTGCAGTGTGTTTTCGGTGAGACCATACACCTTGTGAGATTCGGTTGATTTTACTATAAGTTCACCCCTTCTGGCCATTTCATCTACATGCTCATCCACACGAACACTATTTTTCATGACATCTAGGTCTAAATCTGTAGTACTCGATGCATATTCTGTAGGTAGTATACTTGAGATAATTACAGAACGAACAGGACCTTCAAATCCAGCACCATCAAAGTGCCAGCCACCGCTACGTTGTATGTCACCAGGGCTTAAGTCGCTTCTCCGATAACTAAGTTGTACATCACAATCTGCTAATAACCATTTAGTAGCACTCTTTATTACCGGTTGAATAAAGTGATTTGGTATAGAATCTACAGCCTCCAGCTCTCCGCTCCGGAATCTGGATTCATCAATCATCCAGTCGCCATCCGTGTTTATGCTACAAAAAGCATTCAGCTCACCGCGACCAAGAAAATCGGCTAGCAGCTCTAATTGACTAGGATCAACAGCATCTAGTTCAACCACGGGCTGTAGAGAATTTTTTGACATTAGTATATTTTATCATATTCTGTAGTAGTTGTCTATACGTCCTGGGTATGACGAAAAAACTGCCCATTGTTTCAATTATTTTAGTATACTGAAACCAATGATTGATTATAAGACGATCCTTGGAACTATTGCTGTTTTGATGGTTTTTATTGGATACATCCCTTATCTCAGAGATAGTATCAAGGGAAAAACTAAGCCACATATGTTTAGCTGGTTTGTTGGCATGACAATATCCTTTATTGCTTTCGGCCTGCAGATGCAAGATGGGGCTGGACCAGGGGCATTCGTGACATTATCTGCAGCAATTATTAGTGCTGTGATATTGGTGTTAGCAATCAAAAATGAAGATAAAGATATAACCAAAATAGATTTTGTAGCATTGCTATTATCAGGGGGGGGCGTTGGTGTTTTGGCTTCTAGCAAAAGACCCAATAATTTCTACAGTTTTCGTTATATTAGCCGAAACCTTAAGTTTCTTACCTACAGTGAGAAAAAGCTGGTCCGACCCATACTCCGAAACGTTGTCTAGTTACATTATCAACTCCATTAGGTTTACGATAGCTCTCGTTGCTTTGCATAACTATAGTTTTGTTTCTATTGGCTACCCTGTAACATGGC
>JAGQNA010000003.1 GCA_020428315.1 Candidatus Saccharimonadota bacterium | reverse complement strand
TCTTTGACAACTCCCGAAACCTCGTGAGGTGTACCGTCAATATATTCCTGAATATGTGCGTTGTAACTTTCAACTGTTCTATTATTCGTTTCACTCATGGGTGTAATTATATCACGCTAACAGCGTGAGCGAACCGCCCGACCAGACTTTTTCCAAATTAAAAAAAGAAATTCGGCGGGGGAAATCTCAGAAAAAGGCAAAGGGGGCGGCTGGTGGGGCGCGTGCGGGCTTGCCCGCACAGGCGGCGCGGCTCAGAGTTACACTTTTTGCAGGAAATGGGTTCTAGCGCGGTCGTAAAAATGCGCCAAATTCGGATTTTTCTAGAAACTGATTACCTGTAAGGGTAGTTTTTTATTTATCTTTTGAAATATCGCGAATCTGTATATATTCTTTAATTTTTCCGCTATTCTTGAGCTCTGAAAATTTCTTCTTAAATTCATTTACTGGTACATGTAGGAATCTATAGTTAACTCTATTACCGTCAGCAGATACTCTCTGAACAAAATACAACCCACTAATATTAGTTGCCTGAATTACCGCTGATATCTCACCGTCTTTCAGTTTTTTTGCGGTTTTAGCTAGCCCCCCATCACGGTTACTGTCAGGGACTAAGCCTGACTCACCATACTGCACACCATCCTTACTAAAAGATGCAGCTATCTTTGATAGCGGATTATTATTCTTGCGTATGTTCTTAGTATTTAGCAATTGGCTAACCTTGTCAGAAAGTAGCTTTGCATCGCTGTCTATCACATAGGTTACCTTAAAACGAACAAGAGTCTGATGAATTAAATGACGATACTCATCTGGGCTATAACCAAGTGTCTCTTTTGATGCTGCATCGAATACTGCTTTAGATATCTGACCATTAGAAGTATTCATACTAGAACGAATAAGGTCATCAACTTCATTATCAGTTACAGTAATCCCCTGTTCTTTGGCCAATCTTTCAGCAAAAATGTCTTTCTCTAAGTCATCTAAAACCTTTCGCTTGAAATAAGAAAGCTGCTCTGTCTTGTCTTTCTCATTAAGCCCAAGCTGGCCATTATTTTTTAACCAGTATTCCTGACTCCGATACCTCATAAGGTAATCACCATATGTAACTGTACTATTATCTACCGACGCTACGGGCACAGGGACAACTTTCGTAATTCTATACAAGAGGCTACTGGAATTTTGAGCAATATAGAGCTGAAACCATATAAAGACCGACAACAGAGAAACGGCAACAAAGGTTAAAATAAGGGCGTTGAAAATCAATTTATGCTTTAGATATTGATGCGGGTACTTAAAACGTCGACCCTTTGATATTACTTCCTCACGATGTTCGGCCACGGTTTCGTTTGTTATATGTGGGGTGCTACCGTCTTTAATTATCTTTTTCTTACGCTTCGTAATCTTCATTCTCATCTTCATTATTTTCTTCGATTATATTAAGTACTGCATCTTGTAGTTTATTGTAAATCTCACTGGGATGCTCTACTTTATGTATAACTAAATCTCCTACAAAAGTCTGAATTACTATTGTTCCATAATGGAATAACTCACCACTAAACCCTGGTATATTATAGCTTATGTTCTGAATTTTTGACAGACGTAGCTCAACAACATCCTTACCAAAAAAGCCTTTTTGAGTCACTTGCCTCAGACGTTCGGTAGTAACAATATAAATTGTGAAATACCACATAATAAAGTGATACGAGAATAACAATATTCCTATTCCAAGCCCGATAAGGGGTAATAAAAAAAGCTGCAGATTACTTTGCCAGATAAGTGGTGGTATTGAGCCAACAGACAAAGGAATAAGTAGCCCGTAGAAGCCCTTACGCATCGCAATAATATGCCTGCGAAAGACGAACAATAGCTCCTCACCCTCACGCTGACCCTCAAACTCTTGCTCAGCTCTAGACAATTGCCTGCTCATACATGTTTAAGTATAGCATGCTACAATGTTTCAAGGTGTATGCCTCGGTAGCTCAACTGGATAGAGCAGATCCGTCCTAAGGATAAGGTTGCAGGTTCGACTCCTGCCCGGGGTACCAAAATTGGGAAAGTCGGAATCGCGCCGCCAGAAAAACGCTTTACATTTTCTAGATTTCCCCGCCGAATTTTTCTTTTTTATAGAAAAGGCTGTTTCTGTCAGGTCGCCTGTGCTAAAGCGCAGAGGCGTAGGGGCTTAACTCATGTAGTCAGGCTTTTGATGTAGTCAGCAAGTTTCACTTCATCAAACGGTTGATCAGTAATGGCGTTGAGAATGTTAACCAAATCACTGCCCTGACTTCGCCAGTTAACATTTTTGGTAGGATCATCTAACTCAGCGAGGGCAGCGTTAAGCGACGTAACCAAACCATTACGCACTTCTTCTGCAAATGGCTTAGTTCGCTCATCTTGCTCAAGTACACGTAAGAAACCGAGGGCTTCTTGCCAGTGGTGCTGACCACTATCTTTTTGCCAGTTAGAAGGACCAAAGCCTTGTTCGGCAGGAGGTGTTAGGTATTGACCTCTCTGAGCTACTAAGTACTCAGGCAAAAGGTTTCGACCCCAGTAATTTACACACTTAGTCATAAACTCTACACAGGCACGCATAGCGTCACCGTCAATGCCAAGACGTGCATACTCAGGGTCGATTGTAACGAATGTACGAAGTGCGTCCTCACCTGCTTTAGTAACAGCAGCTCTTTCTTCGTCAGACAAGTCTTTGTGCTTACTAGTATCGAAGCACAGTCCTACAACTTTTGATAAGTTAGCCACTACGTCACTAAGGAATATTTCAGCACCCTCGTTCTGAACATCCTCAGGCTGTAACTTGCCAAGGAACTCTGCAAACAGTGAAGTATTTTCGATTACAGGCACTAGCTCTGTGCTTGTAACAGCCCTGCCCTCACCATTAGCATGAAGCTGACCAAAGGGTGCAATTTTGATACCAGCACGCATGAATGTATCGCTATGAAAAATGTCTTGCAACTCAGCGTTCATGTCGCCTTCCACAACGCCTTCCTGCATTGTATCGTCAAAACCACTGTATGCTTCTTCTGTACTCTTAGGAGTTGTAGCGTCAGGATTGTCCATGTCAAGAACACCATCACTCACCATAAGAACCTTGAATAAACCACTGAGCATAGGTCTGAAGCCTGTGTGCTTGATATTATATTTAAGAATGTGATCATATGCAGCAGTGACCATTTTAAGGTCAGGAGTGGGGCTTTGTGGTAATTCTTCCCTGCTGGGTTCTGTCATAGTTGTAGGACGCTTTCTTGTTCAATTTACTTTATATATTGTATAATAACATAAGCTTTAATATTTTGCAATTACGTTATGTTATTTATGCACTACTTGTGTGCGATTGCTCTACAATCGCTAATGTTTTTTTGCTTCTTGGAGTAGACTTTGGATTTAAGAATATCTTTGAGATCAATAATTATTTTTCTAGACGGTGTGCTAAACAATCGGATTTCAAGATGAGTAGTTTCTGTCAACACGGTCAGATAACGAGGTAACTACTTCATAATTTATAGTTCCGTATGCGACAGCCACGTCATCGGCTGTAATTGATAGTGAGCTTTGTTTACCGAGTAGAATGACCTCGTCACCCACGGAAATTGAGCCATCAATATCAGTAACATCAATAACTGTTTGATCCATTGCTACACTGCCAACTATTGGAGCATACTGTCCATTTATCAAAACCCTTGTGGCATTATGCGGCGCGCGGCGGTAGCCGTCGCCATAACCAACAGGCAGTAACGAGATAACACTTTGTCTTTTAGCTTGCCAACGCCTATTGTAGCCAACTGTTTCACCTGACTCGATAGTTCTCACGAAAATCACCTGCGTTTTAAGAGATAAAACTGGCTTGAACTCTTTGGCGACAAATTCGTGTTACTGATGTCCCTCAGGGAAAGGATTAAGCCCATATGTTATCAACCCTGGTCGAACCATCGTAAAGTGTGCTTCTGGAAAATTTATAATTGCAGCACTATTGGCACAGTGCAGTAATGGTGGATTGATTCCTGTATTTCGTAAAACATCAATCAAATCGCTGAATACCTTTAGTTGCTGGTGCGTAAACGCTACGTCTAAATCTTCTGCCTCCGCTAGATGTGTGAACAAGCCCTCTAATTCTAGATGTCGTGTACTTAGTATGGCTTGAGCAAGGCCAAGCAGCTTGTCTGGATCGCAGCCCGCTCTGTGCATACCTGTATCAATCTTGATATGCACTTTAGCTTTCTTTGCTTGAAAGCTGGCAGCTTTCTCGATAGCAATCAATATTTCCTCGTCCATGACAGTTATAGATGCATCAAGCTTGATTGCTTCCATAACTGAAGCTTTATCTATGTAGTTAAGTAACAAAATTGGTGCTTGAATACCTGCGTTACGGACTTTTTTTAGTTCGCCTAAGCTTACAACGCCTATATAGGTTGCGCCAGCTTCAACGGCTGTCTTGGCCATCGCCTCAATACCATGTCCATAAGCGTCGGCTTTCACCACAGCCATTACTCTTGTATCATTTGGTACGATTTCCAGTATCTTTGAAATATTATGAGCGTAAATTTCCAAGATCTATATCTGCTACAGTTAGTCGGTCTGACATACTTACGATTATAGCCTATGTGTCGCTTGTAACACATTCGATAGGGTTTACTTAGCATCTCATACTAAAATAGATTCTAGCAAAATGGTACAGGACACCAAAAATAGAAAAATACAAAGCGTGACCGTTGCCCGTCTAAAGAAAAAAGAGAGTGGTATAATACAGATATGAAAATTGACAATTACACTCTTGATGACGGTACACCGTGGCGACTATTCACTCCAGATAACGCACATAACGGCTGGGTTGTATTATGGCTACAGGGCTTTACCAGTACAATCGAGGGCCATAATGAGGGTTGTGAACGTATGAGCACTGCTTCCAATGTTCCATTTGCCATTCTCAACTATGCTGGACATGGCAATCATCCTGTCCCGCTAGAACAAGCGACACGCAAGCAACAATTTGAGGAAGTATGCACCGTGTATGACCAGCTTGTGAGTCGAGGATTAGACAAAATCATTATCATTGGCGGTAGTTTTGGCGGCTACATGGCAGCACTCCTCGCAGGAGTTCGAGAACCTCAGATTGTTATCTTGCGTGCGGCAGCGAACTACAAAGACGAGGAGTTTGACTATCCTTATTCGGAAACAATAGAAAGTAAAGATGACGAGGCTAAAGACCTCTACAGACAAAATATTGATATGACATATTCAAATAAAGCAACGGAGGCACTAAAAGCCTTTGACGGTACAAGTTACATCATCGAGCATGAAGCTGATACGGTTATTGAAGCCAATATACTGCAGTCGTACTATCACGCTGCAGCACATGGTAACTATATAGTCATAAGAGGTCTTGAACATTCGCCAAAACTTATGCCCAATCCAGCCAAATGGTATGATATTATCGAACGCTGGATACAAACGATTATTTATACAACAATACACGACCCAAGATACAAATCATGAGAGTACTAATTTTTGGCGACAGCATAACACAGGGCTTTTGGGATACTAACGGCGGCTGGATACAGCGTATTCGCACAGTGTACGACAAAGAAACTATTAAAACTGGCTACGATTTGCCGACAATCTTTAATTTGAGTATTTCTGGAAATAGTAGCCGGGATATCGTGGAGCGTTTTGAGGCAGAAACAAAGGCCCGATGTCAGGACGAGGAGTTGGGGTTTATTTTTGCCGTAGGGTTAAATGACTCACGTACAAAATCGGGCGTTAATTTCTCTGAACCAGAAGAATACAAAAGCAATCTTGAAAAACTACTCGTAATGGCTAGTAGGTACTCTAACAAAATTGTTTTTGTCGGACTTACGCCATGCGTAGAAGAACGCTCAAACCCTGTATCATGGAGCAATACTGGCTATACAAACGATAGAATACGAATGTTCAATCAGGTCTTGGAGGTTTTTTGCCATGACAACGCATTGGAGTTTATTGATATTCTCACTCCCTTTACAGAGGCGGAGGCAAAAACTGAACTCTTGCCCGATAGCCTACACCCAAATAATGAGGGACATCGGATTATTGCAGACATTGTCATGCCGAGATTAAAAAGTATCTTCCGAGAATAGTAATTTAGATTTAACGAGTAAACACCTCGTGTAGTGCCTGATAATCGTAAAGTTCGCTATCACTAAACCAGTGGTTCACTTCCTTAATCGCTTCTTCTGGGTCGCCTGAAGCGTGAATAAGATTTGGAATACCCTTTTGAGCGCTGTTAGCATATTCATAGCTCATATGACTAAAGTCACCTCGAATCGTACCTGGTTCCGCACTCTTCGGCTCTGTGCCACCAACCAACTTTCGGACCAAGCTCACCGCCTCGACTCCTTCAAAAACCATAGCAATAACTGGTCCACGACCCATCATATCAAGGGTTATGTCAAATATTTTCTCACCTGCTCGAGTCTTAAGCTTGCCGATATCTTCGTAATGTTTACCATAGTGGTTACGATCTGGAGCTAGCATCTTAGTTCCAACAATTCTAAGGCCAACTCGTTCGAATCTAGTCAAGATATCACCAACTAGCCCCCTCTGTAACGAATCCGGCTTAAATAATACCAACGTCTGTTCAACATTTTTACTCATATATTCTCCTATTAATTACTCCTATCATTGTACCAAAAGACTAATGGCTATCAAAACTGCTAGCACAATTCGATACCAGCCTAGCAGCCTTAATGGATGTTTAGATAAAAACTTTATTAAAAATCCTACGGCTAATAAGCCAGAGAAGAAAGCGACGAGATTTCCAACAAGAAGAAGGCTCATATTTTCTATCAAGTAACTAGGGTTATCAAGAGAGACCTTTAAAATTACACCAAGCATTATTGGCAAACTAGCCAAAAAGCTGTATTCGGCTGCCTCCTTAGCACTTAGACCCATTAAACGACCGACGATAATTGTTGAGCCCGAGCGTGAAACGCCCGGGACTAAAGCCAGCATCTGAGCAAAGCCGATACTTAAGGCTCTTTTTGAAGATAGCTCCTCACCGTTCGCAATATCACTAAGTCGTGGTATTCTTTCTAACCAAACCATAACGATACCAATTGCAAAAAGTGTTGTAACTACAACCCAGATGTTTCCAAAAAATGCCGATGCACCAATAAAGTCGGCAAAAATATAGCCTACCAAACCAGCAGGGACAGATGTAATTAATATATTTCTGAATAACTTGTAGTTTTTTTTAAAAAAAATGTCGTGCAGAATCGTAATGATTTTAGGCCAAAAATAAGCAAGCAGTGCAAAGAACGTCCCAAAATTTATTGCCTCTAAAAATAAATGCTGTGGCTCCATACCAAGCAGTGTTTGAGCTATCACCAGATGGCCCGAGCTACTGACAGGAATAAACTCAGTTAATCCCTGTATCAGTCCTAGTACAATCACATCGAACAAGGTCATGCGCTTAATTATAGCGTATACTAATATCATGTACACGTCTGAGTTGATACTGGATTTCGTTGAATCTATCGAGGTCGAAGGTGGCCGTTCTGCAAAAACAGCAGAAAATTACAGATTGTACCTTGAGCGTTTTGTCCAATTTACAGATGATATAGCTGTAGAGAAAATAACAACCGAAATTGTACGTCGTTATCGATTGTGGTTGAATCGTTATGAAAATAACAACAGCGAAAAGCTATCGACCATTACTCAGAGTTACCATCTTATAGCCTTGCGTGGATTTTTAAAGTATTTATCAGACCGGAACATCACTACCCTGTCGGCCGACAAGGTAAAACTACCAAAAATAAGTCGTAAACAAGTTACATTTCTACATTTTGAAGAGATCCAGCAGCTCATTAGTGTAATTGACCTTGAAAAAGAAGAAGGGCTACGCGATCGGGCAATTATTGAACTACTATTTAGTAGTGGGCTCCGTGTTTCTGAACTAGTAAACCTAGATAAAGGCCACGTAAACACAAAAAGGCGCGAATTTATGGTTCGCGGTAAGGGACAAAAAGATCGTCCAGTCTTTGTGAGTGATGCTGCAGCTAAGTGCGTTGAAGATTACCTAGACAGCCGGCTAGACAACCTACCCCCTCTGTTTCTAAGTTATAGTCGAAACAATATATCTAGTAATTCGGGTGACTACCGTCGGCTTGGTGCTCGTAGCGTCCAACGGATGATAAGCAAATACGCACGCATGGCCGGTATAACAAAACATGTTAGTCCTCACACTATGCGCCATAGCTTCGCCACAGACCTATTGATGAATGGCGCCGACCTTCGTAGTGTTCAGAGCATGCTTGGCCATAGCAATATCTCTACGACTCAGGTATATACACATGTAACAGACGAACATTTACGTGAGGTTCACGAAAGATTCCATAGCTCCTAATCTAGCCACTACCTGCAACTAGGATCAGGGGCTAAATCCTCGTTTGTAATAGTAAATGACTTACATAAATTGCCATCTTTAATAACTAACGCATCACTTGGGTAGCTCTGATTGGTTGACCCATCTAAGTTTACTCTTGCCTGGACTCGCCTGAATAAATCACTTGCTCGCCCAGTCGAATCAACTACAGCTTGTACACCTACAAACGGAACAATTGCACCTGAGCCGTTTAGCATCTCAACGCTAATATTAGAGCTACTATAGAGCGGTGTAATCTGAACAAATTTAGGTGCGTCACTTTGAGATGCTTCTGGAACATTAGTAAGGTTAAATGCACAGTCATCTCTCCCAGAGTTGACAGTAGCTGCACTATTACAATCTACATACACAGGGGAGCTGCTATTCGCATTCTTTGCGCTAATATCAGACGAGGTTTGAACAGCTGAAGTACCGGTAGGCACAAGGAACAGCGTACGACTATTATCAGCCTGCTTGAACGTACCACCCCCTTCTGTAGAATTGAACTTGGCCATATCTACGGAACTATCTGACCAAATATACCGTACTCTTAATAATGCAGGTCTTTCCTCTGGCCACGCACTATCAACAGGTAACTTGCTCGAATTCGCTGCCAAAACAGGGGGATTGTTAGACTTGTTTGGTCTACTCCAGCCTATGCGAACTTGTGAAAAAACTCCACCTGTATCGGGTTTTAAAGGTATCAGTATCGAACTATTCTCTGCGACAGCGTCGTAATTAACAGATTGTGCAGAAAAATCAACAGTCACACAGGTATACGCTTGTGATAGTTTCTCGTCGCTAGCATCCTGACTAACCATAACCTCCATACCTGACCCACCACCTGAAAGCAGACCTTGGTTGCATTGGGTGGTCGTAGACGATATATCTCCGTTAGCAATAGCCCGCTTGGCATCTTCAACCCCATTTAGTGCTGTATCATAAGCACTCTGCGACAGATCTACCGTACTTGCTTCCTGAACTGACTCTAGCATAGCTCGTGTAAAGCTAATTGTAACTACTGTTATAAGTAGAGACGCAAAAATCACAACTACTAATGATACTGCACCCGATTCATGTTTACGTGTCATGGTGTTACCCCTCCAGACTGTGGAATTGATCTAGCTATTACATCAAACCGATTTACTGAACAATAGTTTTCATCACTGTCTGTATCACTCGGGGGCTTACAACTTTCACTCCCAGATTCTAATGCATCTACGTCACTAGTACCGATAGTAAAGCTTATAGAATATAGCCCCTTATTAGTTACGCTACTGATAAGAAATTTGTGTATTGCAAGCTGGCGGTCACCGTTACTGAGTAAGTCCTCGGTACTAGACGCCGCATCCAGTGAGCTACTATTAAAAGGTGCTAAGCTGTTGCCGCTCGGACACAAATTTACACCTGTTGCCTTAACTAAGTGGACTGGCTTATCATCCACTACGTTAGGCGAGTCGGTACTGCCTCCAGCTTCAAAGTTTTTCAAGTAGCTACCGTTATTCCATGCATAGGTTGTTCCTCCAACACATAGTCGACCACCCATAATTTTTTTTGCTTCATTTACATCATTCATAGCGTCATATGCAGCTTGACCACGTTTGACCCTAGGGTTCACAGAATTATTCATGAAGACAACATAATTATTATTTAAATCGATTCCCTGTGTGCTCTGAATATTTCGCTGAATATTATTTGCAAGCTCCTGACCTGCGGTACTCACCTGGCGCATTGTGATACCCCGAGTATATAAGTTGCTCATATGGATAGTTAGTGTAGCAACAGCAATTAAAAGAATTGAGATGAACGTCATAGAGAGCATTAATTCTATTATAGTAAAGCCTCGCTTAAACATTATCATAAATCCTCACAATCGTCCCCAGTATCGTTGGGGTCCCCGACGCCGAATACCAACAGGCTGTGATATGGAAGTCTACATACTTAGTACTATTTGACTGTCGCTTAGGCTGAACCCAAATTCCATTTGTACTATCAATCAATTTCGGATCAGCAGAATTATATACCACCTGACTAAACGGTGCGGTATCTGAACCACTTATCTTATCATCCTTAGCTAGGCCACCTACCCTTCCTGTTCTAGCGTTCATTATAAATGACCCTTCCGGCACACCAGGGCAGCGATTATCCTCAGTAAGCTTAAGTTCTTCAACACTACTCCTTGCAATACTGTCTGGATATAGCGTACTGTTTACCTTTGCAATTTTTTGCCAATCAGCGTATTCGTCGTGAAAGTCTGTCCTAGCATTTTTTTTACTAGCAAAATCGTTTAGATTTCGCAAGGCCTCGGATTGCGAATCAATTTGCTGTCGAACCAACGTGATCTCTAGTGCCTTTTGCGAGGCAGATACGCCACGATTCATAATAGCAATTGCCGATACCGATAGTAGTGAAAAAACTACAAACGCTAAAGTAACCTCTATGATTGTATCCCCTCGCTGATTATGCCGTTTTAACATGGGTTGCCTTCACCGTCTGTCAGCAGTTCAACGGAGCCAGCATTGCTAGCCTTAGCTCGTAGTTTTATCCCTAATGACTTCGAGCTGCCAAGTCCATCACGTGGGATGCAAATTGTCCGCTCTACAGTGTTAGTATCTTCGATAATAGACCTATACGTAGTATCTCCATCCGAAACTTGTTTTGAATAAGTATAGATTTGACCCGTCTCTGGTGAGCGAAGTATCATTATCATTAGCTTCTGGCCATCGCCTATGCCCTCAATATCAGCCTCCCAGGGTAGTTGGTAGGTATCAGCTGAGCTGTCTTTATCTGATGTAATATTATACAGTTTAAAATAGTCTTCAACGGTAGTAGGATCATCGGCTGTAGAGCTATTAGCAACCTGGTTCGGAATTCCATCGACTACGACACCGTCATCTACAGGGGTAGCAATTAGCGAAGATGTAGTAATACTATCCTCATGGACCTCAACAAGCCTACCAATGACTATACAATTTGATGCACCTCTATTTGTAGTACTTCCGCAAGCTACACCACTATTATTATCTCGAGAGTTAACAACATGCGTTGTTTGATTAAACTGGCTAGATATTTTAGACTGCACACCGGTAAGAGTATCTCGATATTTTTGTTCGTTTATCGACATGGTAATAGTGGAAAATATAGCTACTGTCAAGGCAGACGATACGACTAAAAAAAGCACGACTTCGATGACAGTAAAACCAGAGCTAATACTACCCTTCATAGGTGTAATTATAGCATAAGCTTATTAAACCAGTCTATTATATATTGACCCCAAAACATTGATATGAAAAAACCGGCAAGCAACAATGGACCAAATGGTATTCTGGCACCCCGCGGTAGAATTTTTAACAATAAGCCTGGTATGGCGATACATGAACCAAGAAAATTTGCCACAAAAAGTGTCAAAAATGCCAACTGCCAATCTAGCAAGAAAAGTGCCAAAACAAAACCGAGCTTCACATCACCAAAGCCGACCCAGCTACTTTCGCCCTTGCTTCGCCAGCTTGAATAATAGTAAAGAGCTGCATATAGCCCTGATAATATGACAAGTCCAATAAGTAGTGAGGTTAGTGCACCAACAAGATCTGGAGCATTCATCAGCCGTATAACTGCAAAAATGCTTCCTATCGCAAGTAGCGGCCAGATGATTATATCTGGAAGCAAAAACCATTTTGCATCGTATGCAAACAGGATTACAAACAATATTAACGACGTCAACCACAATAGAAATATACTGATAGATACAAAATCTGCTATAGGGAACGGCCATAGTATAAAGCTGACGGTAAATAAAGTAGCTACAGATAGCTCGATCAGTGGCTCAAACCAGCCGATTGGCTTTTTACAGTAGCGGCAGCGACCACCAGTACTCAGCCAACTGATAAGCGGCACCAGGTCACGAACAGCCAGCTCGTGCTTGCAATGTAAACAACGCGAACGATCATCGGCCAAAGGCTTACTAGTAAGCGGTCGTAGCCTTACTAACTCTGCTTGCTCCAACTTAGTTAGTTTTTCACCAGATTGTTTATCGGTTAATAGTTGCCAGGCACGCAAACGCCAAACTTGAGCACCAGCAAACGACCCCATAACTAAACCTAGTATCGCAATAACTGCCACCATAGTATTATCTATTATAGCAAATGGACACCCGAAGGTGCCCATTTATTTATGCCACTTTTTGCTTACTGTACTAAGTTCTGGCAATATACTCCACCGCCCTCGAGGACAACAGAGATTGCTGCTTGACGGTTACCACCACCTGTTTGAATCGCTTCATTATTACACTCGGTATTCGGTCCACCATATCGCATTTCATCAGCTGCTGTAGGTGTTCCCGCACCTGTTGTAATGTTATAACCGTTACCAGTTTTTGGATCATTAAATTCTCCACTATTATCAACCTTCCACTTGAGATAGCTAGTTTTAAATGCAGTAACAGCAACAGGAGTAGCGGCGGGCAACTTATTACGATTATTGACCGCGTAGCTTTGTAGTTGTGATGTAAACTTCGATACGTCATCACGTCGCTGAGTATCACGCTGACCTCGCTGAAGCGCTGGTAGCGCAATAAATACCATTAAAAATATTAAACCTGCAATTGCAAGTACCAATACTACCTCTATGATAGTAAACCCTCTTTTGTTATGTACTTTATTCATTTATTAACCCACCTTTCCGGTTACTAATTCTATAGCACTATGCTAAAGCTTATACTACACTACTGGCCTAGCCTTGTCTAGATAATTTATTTAAATTTTTACTCCACCAACTAAGCTGTAAATTGGAAATAAGATCGCACCCACCATTCCACCAGCCACAATAGCAAGTACAACCATCAACACTGGCTCGATGAGTGTCGATATAGTACGAATCTGCTCATCTAGCTCATCTTCATAGACTTGTGCTACTTTACCAAGCATTTCGTCAACCTTACCAGACTGCTCGCCAATGTTTATCATTTGAGGTACTAGTACCATGAAGTAGTCTTCGCCTTCAATACTCTTCGACAGCGGCTTGCCACTTTTTACCTTGTCTGATGCTCGAGTTATTGCCAACTCTAATATCGTATTATTTACCGCCTCGCCCGTAATCCTTAACATATCGAGCATTGGCACACCAACCTTAAGTAAAGTTTGTCCTGTTCGAGCAAATCGAGCCATATAAAGCTTTCTAAACAAAATACCGAACAAAGGTACGTTTAGCTTAAAGCTATCTTTAAACTTAATACCACCTTCTGTTTTTAGCCACTGCCAGAAAAAATAACCAGACGCCAGAAGCACTAAAACAACAACATACCAATAACTACGCATAAAGCTGGCGCCGTCTACCATGATTTTTGTTAATAACGGTAGTGGCTTATGAAGGTCTTCGTATAGCTGTTCAACCTGTGGGACAACAGTAAGCATCATAAACACAATCACTAAGCCAATAACAACCAGTACAATCATTGGATAAACCATCGCACCACGAATTTTACTAACCACTTCAGCATCTTTTTCCTGCTGTGAAGCAATACGCTTCAAGGCATCATCTAGCGTACCACTAGCCTCACCTGCTTCAACAAGTGCTAAAAAAACCTTACTAAAGACGGTTGGATGTTTCGCGAAAGAGTCGTGAAGAGACTTACCACCCTCTATATCGGTAATAATCTCTTCAACAACCTTACGTAACTTTGTATTCTCTGTCTGCTGAGCTACAGTATGCAAGCTTTGGCTAAGTGGAAGTCCAGCCCCCAAAAGGGTCGCTAGCTGTCGACTGAAAACAATCTTATCTTTGGCACGAATACGCCCACTAATACTTGAGAAAAAACTACTATTTTCATCTTGTTCTTTGATATCAAGTGGAGTAAAGCCTTGCTTGACTAATAGTTTTACAGCGTCATTAACACTATCGGCTTGAGCTTCCCCTTGTGTTTTTTTACCTGTTGCTAGATCTTTTGCAACATAATGATATCGTTTCATTTAGCCTCTAATCATCCTGTCAAATTCAGTTAAATCTACTGCAAAATTACGTGCTTCGTCTAAGCTAACAGTTCCCGAGTGCACCAATGACGCTAGTGTACGATCCATTGTTTGCATACCCTGCTCTGCACCAGTTTGGATCACAGCATCAAGCTGGTGGCTTTTGCCTTCACGAATAATATTTCGTACTGCGCTGTTGGCAACCAGTATCTCAGCAGCAATAACTCGCCCACCACCTATAGACGGCACTAGCCTTTGACTAACAATCGCCTGTAAGATGTTTGAAAGCTGAGCACGAATTTGCGGCTGTTGGTGAGGTGGAAAAACGTCTATCATTCGGTCAATCGACTGTGAAGCACTGTTTGTGTGTAGAGTTGCAAACACTAGGTGTCCAGTTTCAGCAATGGTTATAGCTGCGCTAATCGTCTCTAGATCTCGCATCTCACCAATCAATACTACATCAGGGTCCTGACGCAAGCTTGAACGAAGTGCTGCCGAGAAACTATAAGTATCGTAGTGAACCTCACGTTGAACAACCACAGATTTCTTAGACTTATGCGTAAACTCAATCGGATCCTCGATAGTGATAATATGGCTCGAGCGTTCAGTATTAATTTTATCGACAAGAGCCGCTAGAGTAGTCGACTTACCGCTACCTGTAGGCCCAGTGACTAGCACTAGCCCACGCGGGAAATTAGCAAACTGCATAACAATCGGTGGCATACCGAGTTCGCTAACACTTTTTATTTCATTTGGTATTAAGCGTAAAGCCGCCGCCAGGTTACCACGCTCATGAAAAGCATTAACCCGAAATCGTCCAAGGTTACCAAATGCAAAACTAAAATCGAATTCTTTATCTTTTTGTAATATTTGCTGCTGATCTTGGTCGAGAATCGAATTAACAAGCATCTCAACTTTCTGTTCATCTAAAGTGTCATAACCAGCAATCGGATTCAAACTCCCATCGACTCGCATCATTGGTGGCAAGCCAACTTGTAAGTGAAGATCGCTAGCTCTTTTTTTAACTACTTCTTCGAGTAATAGCTCTATTCTTACTTCCTGGTTATTCACATTGCCCTCCTACTTATATGTCTGCCGCTACACGATTAACTTCTTCTAATGTCGTTATGCCGCACAATGACTTCAGATAACCGTCTTGCCTCATTGTGACCATCCCTTGCGATACAGCCAGTCGCTGAATTTCTGCGCTAGTTGAACGATTTATGATTAAGTTCTGGATTTCTTCCGATACATCCATTACTTCATATAGACCTGCCCGCCCAGCATAGCCATTTGGCGTCTGCGGAGAATCTTTCCCCTTAACTAAAGTATAAGCGTTTTGACCCGCTAGTGGCAAGTCTTTATAGCCTAAATCTTGTGCTACCTGAAGAGCCTCGGAAGTTGCTTTCGGTAATAAATGACCAACTGTTGATAAAATATTCTGAGTTTCTATTGGTGTGGAATTATAGATATCTCGCTTTGGTGCAACCCGACGGACTAGTCGCTGACCAATTATTGTATTCACAGTACTGGCTATTAAAAATGGCTCAATCCCCATGTCTAAAAGTCGTGGCAGTACACCTGCAGCAGAATTTGTATGAAGTGTGCTAAATACTAAATGCCCAGTCAAGGCAGCCTGAACAGCAAGATTTGCTGTTTCTTTATCTCGAATCTCACCAACCATCACAACATCTGGGTCTTGACGCAAGATTGACCGTAAACCACTGGCAAACGTCAAGCCAACGTCTGTATTTACTTGTATCTGGTTTACCCCTTGCATTTTATATTCAACTGGATCTTCAAGAGTAACAATATTTATTGTATCGTCTTTAATTTCTTTAATTAGTGCATATAAACTAGTACTCTTACCGCTACCCGTTGGACCAGAAGTTAATATCATCCCACTTGGGCGTTTAATACCCTTTTTTATTGTTCGAAGTGCACGACCAATGTACCCCATATCTGCTAAATCAAACGTATTGCCACTTTTATCTAGAAGTCGGATAACGACTTGCTCGCCCCATACCACCGGACTGATAGCCACACGAAGGTCAACTTCTTTATTACTTACAGCAACAGTAAACTGACCGTCTTGAGGTGTACGGTGTTCGTCAATTTTAAGTGAAGATAGTATTTTTATCCGACTCACTAGTGGTGGTTCAATACTTTTTGGAAGTTGCATAATCTCACGCAATACCCCATCAACTCGGACTC
Source organism: Candidatus Saccharimonadota bacterium (assembly GCA_020428315.1). Taxonomy (GTDB): domain Bacteria; phylum Patescibacteriota; class Saccharimonadia; order Saccharimonadales; family Saccharimonadaceae; genus JAGQNA01. The sequence goes on along the minus strand of JAGQNA010000003.1, from coordinate 48,833 downwards.
GAATTTTTAAAGATTTTTCAAGCGGTTCAACATGAATATCGCTAGCCTTGCTCTTCACGGCATACTCTAAAATAGTACTCAGGGCACGACTAATTGGTGAGTCTTGAACCAAAGTTTTTATTTCTTTATGCTCCTGATCTAGAGAGTCGGACTTGGATTCTTCAGCAACTTCATCGACGGTCGATAGGTCAGTCTTATACTGATCGAGTATATGCTGGATGCTCTCTTGCGACGCCATGAACACTTTTATTGGCCGTTCTATGCTATTTGCTAGGTAGTCAACTGCTTGCACGTTATCGGCATCTATCATTGCCACTGCCAAACGATTATTAGTTTCTGCTAAAGGTACTGCCATAAACCGCGATGCTAAATCTTCAGGTACTAACCCAAGTATGCTTTCGTCGATTACACTGTTTCTAAGATTGACATACGGTACACCAAGTACATGTGCAGTTGCATGTGTAAGCAGCTCGTCATCTACAATATCGTTCGTAACCAAAATACTAAGCAATGGCTTATTGGTTTGCTGCGCCTCGGCCTTACTAGCCTCAATTAGCTCACGAGTTGTAAGTCCTTCATCTACTAATAGCTGAACGAGCTTCTGCTGCGCTTGATCTGTCAGCACGCTCATGACTAGTCCCCGTTGCCGATAGTTACTTCAACTGTTGGGTTTATTGCATCCTCACGGAATATATCTCCATTTACCTCACTTATATCTGACTTATACTCTTCAATAGTCTTTACAGATACTGGCTTGTCAGAGAACTTTAGAGCGGGTATTGAGCCAACGGTAAAGTATGACACCATAACGCTAACTGCAACCACAAGTATCAACATAGCAATATCACTTTTTTTCACTTGATGCCCTCCTTACTGATGATACCTTCTTTTTTTCAGGAACCTGAACTGTTGTCGTGTCTACAGTCTTGGCAGGCAAATAGTAGGCTTGTCCAGTTACTGTCATCTCGAAATTTTTTGTACTATTCATAAAGTTAACGGAGCTAACATTGAACGCCCGAATCGAGCGACTCATCCTAGATAGCAAATCGCGAAGGTTATTTACACTAGACGACGATACAGTGAACCTAAAACTAATTTCACTGGGTTTAACGGTTGTACTTGAGGTGCTAGAAGTAGTACCAGAGTTAGTACCCGAAGTAGCTGAAGTTGAACTGCTAGAAGACGAGCTACTGCTTGCACTGTCGATACTACTATCGCCAACACTGCTTGATATCACAGTTATACTGCTATCTCCAAGTAATTTTGGATGAGACAAGGCAGAGCCTAGAGCCTCTCCATTTGCTGTAGTAGGCAAAGCGTCAAATATAACCTGTACTGGCTGTGCATCGGCTGGCGTCTGCAGGTTAATCAGCTTCTGATTTGTGTTAAGCAGTCGTACATTATCTTTGAGTTCGGGAACAATTTTTTTGTTCTGTTCAAGCCGTGAAATAGTCTGGCCCTTCTTTGCTAACACCTGTTCATTAAATATGAGTTTTTGAGTCATTGAGAAAAGAACAACCGCAGATGCTCCAACAATGACAGATGCTCCAGCTACCCAGAAAAACATCATGCGACCAGCCTGCTTAATTTTTTGTCGTTTTCGCAGAGCAGTGCCTTGTTGACCAGCCATTACTTATCACCTCCACTACTTACTTCAAATATACTCTTCGGTATCTCAAGCGCCGAATCAGTTGCATTTGTTTTCTTTGGGCCAATAATTTTCGGTTCTACCGATGATCTACTCAATAATTCAGGTGCGTACTTAAAGCTAAAACTAAATGATAGTACTTTTTGGCCACTCTCATCCTCACCAAAACTCCTATTACCATCGACTATCTCATCGGTTAATGGAACCTCATCATTTTGTTTGCTATTCCGATCAGTAAACGAAAACTTTGTTGCCAAGATTGTCTTTTTAAACGCATCTAATGCTTTATAGCCGTTGTACGTCTTGCCCTCTATGAGAATAGATCCATCAACGATATCTAAATCAAATTTAGTCAAGCTAACCTTATTTTCATCAGAGGGAGTAACTGTTGCAAGAACATCAAACATTCTTGCAGAAAGCGGTGTTTTATCGTAAATTGAATCAATATTCTGAAGTTGATTACGCACTGTTAACGCTTTGTCTAGATCTGGTACAGCCTTTAGCTCATTAACGCCTTTCGTTATATTTTTATCTGCCTGACTATTGCGAAAACCCTGTACCCCAAAAACGTACATACCCATAACCACAACTACTGCCACACTAGCAATCGATACCACTATCGAAATAGATATCACTAGGTTGCGCATTCGCTGTGCTTTTATAAACTCTTGCTTAACGTTTGGAATTAAGTTTACTTGAATCATATGCTGGTATCCCTTTGTGCTAGCCCAACAACGGTTGCAAACTCACTAGCGACTGGCAATATTTTCTGCTGATCGGCCTGAGAGACTTGCACTTTCTGCCAAGGATTTGCCTGAATAGTCGCAAGGCCAGATTTTGTACTAACATAGTCGCTCAACTTCGGAATACTCATACCATAACCAGACATTAAAATCCTAGATACACTTATGCCAGGATACCTAGTTTGAAAAAACTTAACGGATTTTGTAAGTTCACTCACAAATGCGTCAAGAGTTGACTCAAGCGCATTATAAACCTGACCCTCTAGCCTGTCCTGCGCAAGACCAAATTTTAAAATAAACTGCCTAGCCTGCTCATCTTTAACATTTAAATTTTGGACAGCTGTTTTAACTAAGGTACTTAGCCCAGTCGGAATACTTCGCACTAACCGTGGTGCGTCACCAAATACAAGTGCCAAATTTGTCGATTGTTCACCGATGTCGACAATAAGCTGTGCATCTTGCGAATTAGCAGGAAGCAACGAGCGTATCATCGCTATAGGGTCTGGCTCAGCGGCAATTACATCAAATCCAAGTCCCTCAATAAATTCAAGTCGGTTCTCGGTGTACTCAATCGCAGTACTGGTAATTAATACTTCTTGCATTTTAGGGTCTCGCAAGCTTGGCCCAAGTGCCGACCAATCAATTTTTGCATCATCAACACTCATTGGTATATGCTGATCAACCTGGTATTTCATTAAACTGGCTAGCTCTGAATCATTTGTGATTGGTACTTCAACCACAGTAGTAAATGTTTTCTGGCTAGGTAAGCCTAGCACCACATTTCGAGTAGAAATACCGCTTTGGCCAACTACGGTCAATATTGCTTCTCCAAGCCGTTGTTTTGATTCTTCTGAGTCAGAAGCAGATAACTTCTCATCGATATTCATGTAGCCGTAATGAGCAAGCGACCAAACATTATTACCCACTGTATCTAGCTGAACCACACGAACAGCGTTGGTACCAATATCAAGCGCAAAGAAACTGCCCACACTTTTGAATAACTTCATACAGCCCTATTATACTAGCCCATACCCCTTGTGGCAATAGCAAAAAGCTAATATCTTGGTGGCAATTCTTTTAGGCTAACCGTGTCTATTGCACCACTAGTCTTTGACTGGTTATACAGCCATATACTGGTAGACGCTGGTAGGTTAAATATCTCACCGGCTTTAGCCTTATCATTTTCATCACGAGAACCAAAAGTTCTGTCGGGATACAGTTTATTGGTATATACTGGGCCGTTAATAACTAGCTGGTTGTTGCACACAGTACTTTTTAGGGTCGCATTGCGGTTGTTGGTACTATTGGTACAAGTATTTAGATCTCCACTAGCCAGTAGCCAGGCGTCAAGCCTTGACACTCCTTCATGAATGTTTATGTCCTTACCAATCAATATTACTTGAGGTATTTGTTTTATCCCACTGGGTTTACCCGTTAACTTAACATCGCTATCTACATTTAAATTGCTACTACTATTCCCCACGCAGTAGCTACCAGCTACATTTCCTTCATCAACACTAAGTTTAAAAGCTCCAAAGCTACTAAACCTATGGTCTGACGGTACACTTGCTGGACAATCTGTAATAGGCTGGACACCACGTACAATATTTGTATCGGTACTGTAGCTACCGTACGAGCCACCACCATTTGCAAACGTTAAGCCATGGTAGGGATCAATAGGCGTAACACTAGCCTGACCAGATTCTAGCTCTGCCCCCGTAGTAAAGTTGCTATCACTACACTGACTAAAGCTAGCAAACTCTGACCAGCTACCATAGTGTCGCCCGTCAATCCGCGACATACTAGTGTTAATAAAGCCCTTCTTGGCTGTACAATTACTATCACTAGCCACTCGTAAATCGCCACCATGAACTTGGAGCTTAGGAATAGCAACAGATTGAGCACATTTTATGTCACTATGACGCCATTTACTATCATCATCCGATCGGCTGGTTGGATTTTGTACTGATGTCATATAGCAAATATAATAACCAAGAGGGATATTACCTGTAGGTCTTGTGCCGAAATAGTTGCCGCTTCCTGGGTATATTTTTCCGCCCCCAATAGCTTCCTCGCACACCCCATGGCGTAACGCATTTGACGATTTTTTATTAAAATATGTACACGGCTCGTCATCTGACAATGCCACAGCACCTCTGTTGATAGGAGCCTTAAATACTGCTTTGGTAACAAACCAATTATGATTTTCACCTACCGGGTCATCCGCTGATCCTTGAGATATATCTGCCCCTATTGGAATATTAGCTTGCCCAGTAAACCTATCTATACCTATGGCGATATTTGGGGTGAGATTGTAGGAGCGCTCACGCCATGAGACAGATAAATATATAGATTGACAGCCATAAATTCCAGCACCATCTTTCCAATCTGCGTCTCTAGAAAGCTTAACCTTATAGAATTGACACATTTGGGTCTCAGCACCAATATTTATAGAGCCTTGTGGTTGTTGCCACAGACTAGCAGGAATACCATACAGTATTGATCTTGTTAACGAATACTGAGTACCCACGCCGACCGGCTGATCATATGCTATGGCAATCGAATTGAATACAGGCTGATACACGCATCTATCATTTAATTCAGGTGGACTTTCACAATCAAGGCCAGAGCCAGTCGAATACTTTGGGGCGCCAATATATTTTACACAATCAAATGCTTGTCCAGTATTGCCACCGCCATATCTGCCTACCAATGGACAAAGTCCACTGTTGCCTACTAATGCATAGGCTCTTGTTGCTGTGTTATTACACTTCTTATACACAATATTAACATTGTAACTAGCAACACCGGAACTATTAATAGAAGCATCGGTTATGTACGCGCCAAAACCAACTGCATAACTGTTGCACATTATGTTCATCAGATGCACTGCGGTAGCAGAATCACCAACAGTAGGGTTTATTGTTACTATACGGCTACTAGCATACGTTTTATGAGAGGCAAATATTAATACAAAAAAAATGGACAAAACACTAGCCATTAAAATGAACAACAAAATTGATCTTCGAATTAAGCTATTGATCATACATACAATAATAGCATAACCTGTATTTAGTAACAGAAATCAAAATGAGTTTGCCTGACTCGCCAACCTTTTTTGGGTTGGCGAGTCAGGCTTGTCTCAGCTACCAAACGGACGCTTATGCGCCCGTTTAGGCTTTACACAACGGAACTTGGTAGTTCCGTTGCGGAGGGCCTTTTTCAAGGCCCTCCCCTTCTTGCGCTTTGCAATTTTGTGCCTTTCGGCACAAAATTGCAAAGCTTGATGACGAGTAGTTTTACCCGTCATCACGCTAGGTGTAGTGCCATCACTGCACCTAGCTTCGACAATCCCCCAAACGAATGGATCCCATTCGAGGGAGCGATTGAACTCATATTTTAGGTACAGTGGTTCTGCCGACCGGCAGAACCACTGATACCTAAGGGGCTCCTGGCCAAGATACCAGAAACCTACATGGGGATAGGCAGCACCTTCCCCGATGAGATAATATCCAGCCTCATAGTGACGCTGGATGATTACTGTCAGCTGCCGATTACTGTTGTTGTAATCGACTACGAGCTGCTCCGACTGGACTCGCGTCCAGTCAGAACACGGATCGGACAGTGTTGGATAGCATCCGACACTGTCCGCCTGTGCCGGAGCGGCAACTATAATGCCGCTCCAAGCAAAGAATCCCAGGATTGCCATAGTGACCATCCTGAGGGTTTTCTGTTTGTGGCCGTTCATAGCCACCACCTCCTTTCAAAGGTGGCTTCCTAGGGATTTCCTAGAAAACGTTAGCACTTACAGTGCTAACCAGTACCATACACGTCTGTATATAGCCTAGTTAGCACTATAAATACTACTGGCAAAGGTCATCGAAGAAAAAAGTAGCTGAGAACATTTTGTTAAATAGTCGTATCACCACGAGCAAATAATTCGCTCAAGCAGGATGCTAACTACGCACCAACGATCTATAGTGCTTTATAATTACTTGTGACACTAGACGTTGGATGGTTTACATTATACATTATTACTGAAATATAGTCAATCTTAAGCCTAAAGCTCACCTATATACCAGCCTTTGAACCATGCGTATTGCCACAAGCAATATAAGCATTAACCCTATACCAAATAGTAAGCCGACTGCCACTGCTCCATAGCCAGTGTTCGGCACACCGGGTATCAAAAAATTATTTGGATTTGAGGTCGGAGAGGTTGGATTTGCCGGTGTAGTTTGTGGTCGCTGCGGTGGGTGTAATAGCTGATTACAATCACTCGGGGTTAGAAAGATCTGTGTATCAACACCGTTTACCACCTTATTCTCAACGCACTCTTTTGGTGCAATCCACTGTCTAAATCTATAGATTTCTTCACCTGATGCGTTTGCGACTGGAACAACGATAAAATACATACATACATACATCGCTAGTCCTGCTAAGAAATATTTTTTCATAATGCCGTCATTGTTATTGTCATATCTATACTATAGTTACCAATCGGTGTAGCCTTTGGAATCAACTGCTCTAGCCCAACACCGGTTACGTCCCAGTAGCAAAAACGTGATGCCGACGAACTGGCCGAAACTAAACTTACCGTGTCGACACCCGGCTGAACAAACGATACATTACTACCCTTACTAACTCCTGTATTATTACAGCCAGATTTTGGTGTAACAGTCGACGAGGAAGCCTGCACCTCGAGTGAACCACCCAACGAGTCGGCATCTGCTCCGTCTAAACAGCCTGAGCTGTCATTAAAATCATACTCTTCTCCACCCGATTGCCACGAGTCTGTCGGGCCATTCGTTGGTGCAATACTTACGTCCCAACCATTTTTCAATATATCGTTATTGATTCGCACTTTTTGACTAGACACGCCAAGTGTACCATTTGAAACATTACACGATGTTTTTACCTCTGCACTAGGAAACGTCACTTGCGGACCAGCTACATCTACACCAGCACTGTTGACAATACTGACACCATAATCTCCGACTGCCACCACTTCTGTGTAGTTACTATAACTCTCGAGTAGTGTTCCGTCTGACTTGACTATCCTTAGACAGTAATCATCACCCGGTGTCGAACCGACATCTTGTAGCGAGAAATCCCATAGGGCGGCATTTCCAGTAGTAACTGTGTTTGTTAAGCCAAAGTTGTTTGATTCTCTATAAGTCTGATGCGCCAAGCTACCGCCAACAGTTGGATCATTTGCGTACGCGGTTATAGCTGCCCCGTCGGCTACGCCTGGATTGTTGTACCAACGTATATTGCCCGATCCACTAGACACATCACCCCAGCCACTAGACTGTGCGGCGCAACTTGATGCAGATTTCGAAGAATACTGCAATTTATAAGTGTTACTATGTGGGCCCCAAGTATCAGTCTGCCAATCTACCGCCGTCGGCTTGACTGCCATTCGAACTCGAAAAGCCGTATCATGCTGTACGTCAGATAAGCTATTTGACGTAGCTATTGGCGTTCCTGGGGTAGCGTTGTCTGTATTCAAATAAACTCTGCTCGACTCTTGATTCAAATCTGGTGAAGTCCAGCTAACAACTGCTTGCACGGCAGAGATTCGAAAAGTCGCATTATTATTACGAAGAACACAGCCAGTTGTAGTAGACTTACTAACCCAAATCTGTAAGCTATTTATCTGTGATTGCGTCCAGGTGCCTATGTAGTCTTGTTCATACCAAGCATAGTTAGCTGTCGGGGTTTTATTTGACTGCGTTTGCAAAGTGCCGCCAATGCGAATATTCATCTGCAGTAAGTTTGTGCTCGGAGTGCCCCAGTTCCAAAAACATGACTCAGCCGACTGTCGCTTCATATAAACCCGTAACTTTATACTCGTAGCTCGCTGGCCGCCAACTGTATCTGGTAGTGAGTACTCATCGACATTCGCAGCTGAGCTTGATACATAACTTGTGTCACCATCGGGGGTGCTACCATCATCAACTCGTTGACAGTTTCCAGTACACGAACCATCTGCCGTTCCACCGCCTGTCCAGTTACCAGTAACTGTTCCATTAGGGTCTAAAGTTGTGGTCAATGTCAACGCCCAAGCCGTAGCCGTAAGAAATACTATACTAATACTAGCTAGAATAACAATGACAATTAATCTAGTTTTAGTATGTTTGAGGCGTATACGAAACATCAAAGACCTATGGCTCTTTAGATTTTACAGTTGTTTTATTTGTTTTTATTGTCTTTGATTTACTTTGTATTGCCGTGTCACTACTTTTCCTCGGTCGGCGAGGCAATAGTATGCTATCACCTACTTTCAACGTATATGGCGCCTTTAGCTTATTAACCTTTGCAACCAAATGCCAGTTCGCTTTTCGCTCGGTAGATAGAGAGTCAAGTGTATCACCCTTTTTAATTTTATGATGTTGCCATGTATCAAGAATCAATTGAACTTTTCGTTTCTCAAACCACCAATAAGCCACAACTCCTGATACTACCAATATAATTACAAAATAGACGATAATAGCTGGCAGTTGCGGGATCACAAATATTATTTTAGTACCAGATTTTTCTGTCTGGAGTGTGTTTTTTGCCTTTGTGTCCCATTTGTTGGCATCTTTATTATAAGACAACGTGGCGTCAGCTAAATAAAAACCACCCCAAAATGGAGTTTTCTTGTTGTCATAGTTCACTTCAAGACTATTTCCAGATAGTACAGGATATTGGCCGTGGTTAGTATAGGCCACTTTACCAAACAATGACTTCATCTGTACATCTACATTTGTATCAGCCGAAACGTTACCAGTATTACGCATAAGCACTGTAAAGGTTTGTACGTCATTGTTTTGCTTAACATCAAAGCTCTGTATATTAACACCACGCTTTAGCTCACCCGGAATTGTTATTGCAACTCTTATCGCCGATCTTGTTCGGATAGTCAAACTACCGCCTACTTTTTCAACATCGTCTTTAGCTGCAAATACGATACAAGCATTATGCTCACCAACATCGGTCTTGTTTGGCACTGCAATACTAAAATCTACAAGTTCAGTTGTTCTTGGTGACAAGGTAACTTCACTTTTCGATAGATTTATCCATGTGCCAGCATCGAGACTTTTTTCTGCTTTTTGGCGACAAGTAAAGGCCCCTGTATTCGTCGTAATCGCATCGACAGCATACAGCTCGACACTTTGCTTTTTGTCTGATCTGTTTGATACAAGCACCTTATCTCTAGCAGATTTACCAGCATCGATTGTATGGATGAATATTGATCGCGAACGTGGCTCATTATCTCTTGGCGCACCTGGTCGTCCACCTATTAAGCCAGCTGCCCCGACTTGTGATGGCACTGTTGCAATCGCACATATACCAATAATCGCAACAATAAACCTCTTCACAATACACCCCTCACAGTATTATTTAGCATCTAGGGTTAATTATACACTATGACGCAGTGACTGTCTGAGTAAAGTCGATAGCGTAGCTACCGCTTGGAGTACCCGCTGGGATTGTCTGGCTCATCGAGACACCTGTTAGATAGACTTTGTGAATATCGTCTGATGCTGCAGATGCTGTCATTAGGGTGATTGAATCTGTACCACCCGAGTGATTGTAAGTACCACTAGATCCCTTTGATACTCCTGTAGTTGTACCAACATCGGCTGTAACTGTACCAACAGAAGGATCGATTGTTAACTGTCCTGCAGAAGATGTAGCCGCGTTAAATGGATAATGATTACCACCACTTGTCCAGTCAGATGTATAACCACCCGTTGAGGCCAATGCTAGAGTCCAGCCATTATCAGCACCGTCCGGGTTGTCTACATATATACGCTCAGAGCTAGTACCGAACGTACCTGTACTAGTTTGAGTGCTACCAGAGACAGACTTAGCTGTAAAGCCAACACTTGGTGTAGCGACTTCATTACCAGAAGTGTCACCAATCAATGTAGCCAATGTTCCGGGTGTGATTGACTGGGTTAAATTTGTTGAATCTGTAAGCGCCGCATAAGCACTAGGTGTTGCAGCTACTAATGCAGTTATTGAAAGCACTGCGCTTAAAGTTACAAATAGTTTTTTTGTTATTATCATCTATCTAGACTCCTGTCTACAGTTAATAATTATTATTCTCAAATTACTTTAGCATTTATATTGATTATGCACAAGCGTTTTATCAACTTCTATATTTTTTTAATCTGTAAAATCTGTTAACCTTATAGTATGGTAAGTGTTGGTATCGTAGGTCTTCCAAACGTCGGCAAGTCGACGCTTTTTAATGCGTTAACAAATAATGATATCCTAGCAGCCAACTACCCCTTTGCAACGATCGAACCAAACACCGGTATAGTCCCTGTACCAGACGAACGATTACAAAAACTGGCTGAAATTTACGGATCAGACAAACAATTACCTGCCTCTGTCACATTTGTTGATATCGCTGGTCTTGTAGCGGGTGCTTCAAAGGGTGAAGGCTTAGGTAATAAATTTCTAGCAAACATTAGACAATGTAACGCCATACTACACATAGTTCGTACATTTCATAATGGTGAGATTCTACGTCACGATGACAGTGAAGTTAATCCTGCTTCCGATATTGAAACTATCAACACTGAGCTAATTCTGGCAGACATGCAAACGATTCAACAAAGACTACCTAAGTTACAAAAGGAGTCTAAGTCAAAACCAGCTATTCGTGAACAATTAAATTATCTAGAGAGTTTAGTTGAACAACTTAAAACTGGTATACCTCTATCTTCTATACCTAATCTTAATGTCGAATCAATCGACGACCTTCACCTGCTAACAGCTAAACCCATAATCTACGCATTTAATGTCGATGAAGATACCCTGACTAACAATGAAAAACAAAATAAACTATCTGAACTAGTAGCTCCAGCTAGGTGCCTATTCGTCTGCGCCAAACTCGAGGAAGAACTCAAAGGACTTGACTCCAACGACGCCCATGAGCTACTAGAAAGTTACGGGGTTAAAGAAACTGGCCTCGAGCAAATGATTCATGTTTCATACGATACACTAGGACTGCAGAGCTATTTGACCGCTGGCCCCAAGGAAGTTCGAGCCTGGACAATTAAAAAAGGTGCAACTGCGCCTCAAGCAGCTGGCGTCATCCACACTGACTTTGAAAGAGGCTTCATCGCCGCCCAAATAGTATCCTACGAAGACCTAGTGTCCGCAGGCAGTGAACAGGCTGCCAAAAATGCTGGCAAGATTCGTACCGAAGGTAAAGATTATGTCATGCAGGCAAATGATGTAGTAGAATTCAGATTTAACGTTAGTAAATAAATACTAAAACGTGATAAGCACGAAACACAAATTAAGATGCTATTGTATCTGTGTTTGAACTTGTCTTGCGGCGTCAGCAATTGCCCCCCAGCTACTGCCATTACTGTAAATAACGATTACATACACCCCGCTTGGTGCATATACAATCGCACTATCGTGTAATAGGCCATCTAAAAAGCCAACTTTGTCGGCGACTGGTGCGCTTACACCAGCAGGAATTCCTTTACGAAATACCTGTCGTTTCATAGCATTTATTAGCTTTGCCCGCGACTCTTCCCTTAGCCCTAGCTGGTTCGATTCTAATTTTTGTAAAAAGAGTGCTTGATCGTTAGCAGTTGAAACAAATGCACTGTTTAGTACTGTATTGTTCAGTCCCAGTGCTCGGGCTTCGTTGTGCACCGCTCCCCACCCGATTGCTGTACCGCCAAACCATTCCGCGCACGGGTTATCCGACGAGACGATCATCTTGTCAAAACACTGCGCTACTGTTTGCCCGCCACTCGCCGTTTTCCCCCAGCTCAATCGACCAGCATCAATTCGTTTTAGTACCGAATACGCCACCAATAGCTTGTACGTACTAGCTGGGTGATACCGCTTATTTCCATTGGCACTTACACCTGCATCGCCAAGCCGCCGCACTGAAATTGCCATATCTTTTCCTTTGACAATATCATCGAGTAACGCCTGCAACCCTTCCGGTGTTTTGCTATACGAACGAATGTAGTGCAAAGTTGGCGGCAACGGTGCAATTGCTGCTTTCACCGTTCCACTACCGGTAGCTACCTGTTTGGCAATAGCTTTGGCAGTAGCCGTTTCATCTATACCGCGTCCAGAAGCACCATTTACTCGTGAAACCTCTATACCATCACGTGTAGTAATTGTTGTTACACCCGGTTTTATTTGTACCTCTTTCTGTACAGTCGCCAAATATGCTTTTATAGCATCGGGTGAAGTTGCAACTGTAAGTTTCTTGGTTTTTGGGTCTTCGGGGAATGACAACCACGATACTAACATTGCTTTATCTACTTTGTACGTTTTACCCACAGCATCGAGTGTAACTTTATGTGCTGTGATTTTTCTAGCTTCTCCTAGCACATTCTGCACGTCCTTATCTAGACGCTTTGGCTGCACTGTTGCTGGCACGATCTTAACTTCCGTTTTATTCTTATTCAACGGTACAGCCGTAAGCTGCTTTGCAAGATCGCTACTTTTGCACTCACTGCCATGCACTGCTTTATCTAACTGAACTTTGCCATTTTTAACTACCACTCCTGCATCTTTTGGCGTAATTGAACATTCTTTACCTCGTTCACTCGCATACACTATAAATTCTTTTTGATCAGCATAATGTGCCACGTGTACGTTTCTGCCTACACCTATAATAACGCTGCTGAACGGTATAATACGCCAATACCAAGGATAGTCAGTTAGTTGACTGTTGATTTTTTTGGTATCTATCTTCAATCCCGTTTCCTGCAAAGGTGTCGCAGTTGTTTTGTTGTGAATAGTAGTTACGATTTTAGTGTCACCATAATCATCCTGTACTTGTTTTGCAATCTCATCTTTACGCATCATGCCAACTGACTTATTGTCAATTTCTGCAAATGGTAGTGCTAAATCGCTAGGATAGGCCAGCTGAAAGCCAATTACCAACACATACAACCCACCGCAGGCAATAGCTATTTTTCGTACTAGTACGTGTTTTCGCCACCAACCCTTCATATTCTGCAATCTAGTATATCAAACTATGGGCTGCAACAAGTAGAACCGTTCTCGGTTGCCTTTTGCACCAGCTACCTTACTGTCAGCTTTGTTGGTAATTATAAAATATTCCTTCACCCACGCCTCGAAATCCTTTAAAATTTGGCGTCGTATGGCGTCGTTTTTTATTACACCTTTGCTCACTTGATGCTTACCTGCTTCAAATTGTGGTTTTACCATTGCAATTACATTCGTAGTTTTACTAGCTATCTGTTTAATGTAAGGTAGGATATCTCTCAAGCTTATAAAGCTAACATCGATGACTACAGTATCTATCACATCGTCGGGCTTAAAGTGTCGAATATCAGTTTTTTCATGAAGTTCAATCCTAGAATCGCTGCGCAAACTCGGATGTAACTGATCTGTACCTACGTCTACAGCAATCACTTTTTTTGCTCCATGCTGTAACGCATAGTCTGTAAACCCACCCGTACTACTGCCTACATCAAGCACAGTTTTATCTATAAAATCGATATCCAGACTCTGAACGACACTGGCCAGCTTCAGACCGGCACGACTAACATACTTTTTTCTGTCTACAAAGTCTACGACTTGCTCCATTGACACTAAATAGCTGGGCCTCTGAACTATTCTCCCATCGACTAGCACTTTACCGAGTCGTATCAAGTTACCTGCCTGACTACGACTCTGTGACAAACCGCGAATCGCCATACATTGATCTAACCGAATACGGCTACCCATAGCCTATTTCTTTCGTTCGCGGTAAGTACCATTTGTAGTATCAACGCTCACTACGTCACCGACCTTTATAAATGCAGGAACTTTTATATTTAGTCCTGTTTCAAGAGTTGCATCCTTCTGTACTGCTCCGCTTGTGTCTCCCTTGACTACATCTTCAGCATAAGTCACTTCTAGAAATAGATTTTTTGGCAGCTCTACATTTATCACCTTATCATCGAAAAACTGAAGTTGCAGTGTGTCACCTTCCTTAAGATAATCCTTAGCACTATCGACAACATCTGCTAGTAGCTCGAATTGCTCAAAGCTCTCCGGGTCCATAAAGTGATAGCTATCACCATCTGAATACAAATATTGTACAGTTTTACTACTTACTTCTGCATGTTCAATCTTGTCAGCACCCTTAAATGTTTTCGGGATGACATTACCATCAATTAGATTTTTAAGTTTTACATTAACGATTGAGCCGCCGCGGCCCATAACTTTTTGCCCATATTCAGTGACACGATACGGAACACCTTCTATCTGACAAATTGTTCCTTTCTTTAAATCTGTAGGCTGATACATTGCATTTTCCTTTCTTTAAAATTTACACAAGTGTTGCAAAATAATCTACTTCAGTTTCGGCACGACGTATCAATTCAGATGATGAGTCGCTCAATAATACCTCAGCAGACCGTAACTTTCCATTATACTGAAAGCCCATTGCATGGCCATGCGCACCCGCTGAATGAATGATGATAATGTCACCTTCTTTAGTAACTGGCAGTTCACGCTGAACTGCAAACTTATCATTATTTTCACAAAGACTACCTACTACATCAACAGTCTCAACTTTGTTTAAATCAAAATCAGTACGCCCACTTAATAAGCTTATGTGATGGTACGCACCATACATGCCAGGCCTCATTAGATTTGCCATTGTAGCATCAACTCCAATGTACTTTCGGTGTGTATTTTTTTGGTTTATTACTTTCGTAATCAAGTATCCACTATCGCCTGTAACCCAGCGACCATTTTCAGTAATTATTTGTGGCGACCCAGCTCGTTGCATATCCAATTGCTTATACAGTTTCGAGAGTTCTTTGCCATAAGTGCGTATATCAAAATCATGCTGGTCAGGAGAATAGGCCAACCCAAATCCACCCCCAAGATTAATCTTCTCAAACTTAATATTAAGCTTGTCGGCAATTTCAATTGCCAATTCAAACAATAGCCTTGCTATCCGTAAGTGGTTTTTGTAGTCTAATTCATTACTCAGTAACATAGTGTGCAACCCAAATCGTCTAACCCCACTATCTTTTAGTAACTTGTAGGCTTTCATAATTTGATCTTTAGGCATACCATATTTTGCTTCACTAGGCTTACCGATTATTGATTGGTTTAGTCCAACAAATTCAATATCACCTGGGTTATACCTACAAAAAGCAATTGGTAATGGCTGATGATTACAATCTATAAATTTTTGAACCAGGCTCAAATCATCAAAATTGATCATTGCTCCATCCGCACTAGCTTCCGTGAGTTCCTCAATAGTAGTGTTGTTTGAGGTATAAATAATGTCTTCACCTGAAGCTCCAGCTTTATGCGCTAGATGAACTTCCGGTAAGCTACTGCAATCAAACCCCATTCCAGCCTGATATAAAATTGATAATATGTGTGGATTTGGTAATGCCTTAACAGCAAAATAGTTCTTCACACCTTTACCAACCACAACTCCAAGATTACTATCAAAAAGCTTTACTTGGGTTATAATCTGTCCTTTTTCATACACATAAAGAGGTGATCCGTATTGAGACAATAAAGCTTCTGTTTGGCTATATGTTTTCTCCCATAGCCTCATAAGCAAGGCTACCCTTTTGCAACAAACGGCAGTAAGGCAAGGTGTCTAGCACGCTTGATAGCTACAGCAAGCTGTCTTTGTTGCTTATCACTTAAGCCTGTCTTTGAAACCGGATCGATTTGACCATACATATTGATGTAACGACTTAATGTTTTTGCATCTCTGTAGTCAAAATATGTAACTACTGCTTTCTTAAATTTTTTTGCCATATAATTTTTCTCCTAGCTATCTTAAAATGGTATCTCGCTCAAATCAATTGGCGAATCATCAATATCTGTTGGCACTGTATCCTTTTTTGGCGCATCTTGAGCCGTAGCTTTATTGTTTGAACTGCTACTAGTATCACCGCTCGGACCGTCTAAAAAGGTCACATCTGTAGCAGTGACTTCAATACGACTGCGCTTTTTGCCAGTTTCCTTATCGTCCCAACTATCTTGCCGAAGCCTACCCTGAACTAAACAACGACGACCTTTCGTTAGATATTGGCTGACTAAATCACCCAATTTTTCCCATGCAGTTATATCAAAAAAGTCTGCTTGCCCATCCTGGCCGGCACGATCAACTGCAAGTGAAAAACTAACTACTGTTTTGCCACTTGTTGTCGTACGTGCTTCTGGATCTCGGGTCAATCGACCCATAAGTATTACCTGATTTATACTCTTTGCCATCTCTACTCCTCGCTTTGGTCATTGCTAGCGTGCTTTGACGCTTCAAGCTTTGCTTTTTCCTTATCGTCAATTTTGACTAATAGGTATCGCAGAACTCCATCAGTAATATTTAAAATGTTCGATATTTTTTGAGGTGCAGTAGCGGGTAATTCAACAGCTAAAGCAACGTAAACTGCAAAATTCTGCTTTGCAATTTTATAAGCAAGCTTCTTCTTCCCCCAACTATCTTCTGATTTAATTTTTCCACCATTTGACGCTACGATGTCACGTAGAACTGTTAGCGGCTTTTCCAAATCTGTCTCCAAATCTGGATGAATAAGAACTGTTAGTTCATACTCTTGCATAGAATTTCCTCCTCTGGAATCCGTACACGGATGCTTATGCTATTTCACATAAGCTTAGGTTTATAACTTTCATATTATACCACTCACCACCGCCCTAGTCTATACATTATCTAACAGAAATTGGCACAGCTTCTCGTTGCTGATAAGACCCAAAAAATATTTTTTGCATCAAAACTCACACTATTTGACTATGAACCCTAGTCCTCTTCGCCATTGGACAATTCGTCAACTGAACTTATTAGAATAGTTCGTGGACGATTACCATCCGCAGGGCCGATGACACTATTCTCTTCCATCTCCTCAATCAGACGTGCTGCTCGAGAATAGCCAATTCGTAACCGGCGCTGCAGATAGCTAGTACTAGCTTTTCCGCCTTCAATAACTACTCGTACGGCATCATTGTACATGGAATCATCGCTGCCTCCACTATCCATATCCATCACCATGCCGCCCTTGCTATTTATCTGCACAGGCTGGCTCACAATCTCTTCATTGTATTGTGGCTCTGACTGTTCACGTAAATAATCTGTAATCTTTATGACCTCTTCGTCCATTACCCAAGCACCTTGAACACGCTTTGGCTTACTCATATCAGCAGTTTTTAACAACATATCACCTTGTCCAAGTAACTTTTCAGCACCTATTTGATCTAGAATTGTCCGCGAATCGATTTGCGACGCTACTGTAAAAGCAATTCTTGCAGGAACATTAGCCTTTATGAGCCCAGTAATAACATTTACACTCGGGCGCTGAGTTGCAAGTACTAGATGAATGCCTACAGCTCGTGCTTTCTGAGCTAGTCGTACTATTAATGCTTCTACGTCTCGAGCTGCAACCATCATCAAATCCGCTAACTCATCTATAATGATAACTATGTAGGGCATGGTCCCTTCCTCATGCTGCTGTATATTACCATCTTCATCCTTAACTGAAATTTTATGCCCTTTTTGATTAATCTTCTTATTGTAAGAACTAATCTCCCGTACTCGCTCTTCGGCCAATAGCTTATATCGTCGTTCCATCTCATTAACAGCCCATTTAAGAGCACTGATTGTTTTTTCAGGTTCTGTAATTATTGGTGTTAATAAATGAGGGATATCGTCATATGGCTTCATCTCAACTTGTTTTGGATCAACTAAAATCAGCTTCATTTCGCTTGGGCTATTTCTGTACAGCAAGCTTGAAAGTAAAGTGTTTATCATTACAGATTTACCTGATCCAGTCTGACCAGCAATCAGCAAGTGTGGCATTTTATTTAACTTGCCAATTTCTGACATTCCAGAAATATCACGGCCTATTGCAAAACTGAGAGGTTCACCCGAATTACGCCAAACCTTATCCTCAAGTATGCCGCGCAGTCTTACGTCAGCAGCTTTTCTATTTGGAACCTCTATGCCAACTGCTCGCTTACCTGGTATTGGAGCCTCAATACGAAGACTTTGAGCAGCAAGGTTTAAGGCAATATTTGTTTCAAGTTGAGATATTTTTGTTAACTTCACGCCAGCTGGTGGCTTTAACGTATACTGCGTAACTTTTGGCCCAATATTCGCACCTTCCATTTCGACATCAATGTTAAACTCATGCAGTGTATCTTTTATCGCCTGTGCATTATGTTGTACGTCACCAGGGTCTGCTGGCTTTTGTTTCTTCTCTAACAGATCAAGACTAGGGGCTTTCCAGTTTGGATCACTGATAGCTACAAGCGCAGATTTTTCCTCGGCCTGCTTATCTTGAACTACGCTGTTTTTTAGACTAGATAAATGTAGCTTTTTTGGTTCTTCTTCAGCTTGCATCATCGGTACGCCAGCATTCAATTTCAATTCACCAATATCAGTGGATTTTGAAGCCTTTGTAGCCTTTTTCATAATATTGCTATTACTCTCTTGTTCTTCACGCTCAGCAGTAGCAAGTAAATCTTTGATCTTTTCTATTATCGCCATTGGTGACACTCGTAATATAAATAAAACTGTAATAATAATGAGTAGACTATATAAAAATATTGCAACCCCTTTATCTACAAGAGAGAGTATGCCGCTATTTATGGTATCACCGACGAATCCACCGTAAGATGTTTTATCGTCCTTCTCTATCAAGCCGAATAACCCACTAACCCAAGCAATTACTAGAAAGCTTGCAAATTTCATAACAAACGGTAGACGATTATCTTCTGATCTAAATATCTCAACTGCCACATAAACGGCGACTACCGGAACAATGTAAGTACCAAACCCTATAGATGCCATAAAAGCATTTTGTAGCCACTCCAGCACAGGGCCGCCGACACCAAACCACGCAACAATCATCAGAATAGACAATGCAATCAATCCAACTGCACTAGCCTGCTGCCAAAAACCTACTGGTAAAACGTGTTCAGGGGCAGAATTTTTTTTAGAACGCTTTTTAGCTGTAACTCGTCTTGTTTTTCGCTTAGCCATAATTACTTTATATTGTAACACTTTTTATATTGAATACCTTAGTCATTACACTGTTAAGATTGAGTCTCTTGTTCGTCTAATACAACTAACTCGTAGGCCGGCCTTCGTCTGTACCATAAGATTAAACTAATCATTATCAGGTAAAAACTCATCCATGCTAAATTTACACCGACTAATATAGCATTACTTATGCTAATCGCATATACCAATGATGAACATTGAGTTACAAGCCACATTCCCCAAGTAGGTACGCTAAACTCGTCTGATGCTTTAGACTTCACTAGTTGAATTATCTGGGGTAGCCCAGCACATATGGCTACCATTACGCCAACTATATATATTATTTCGATTGTATTCATTTTTGTATTATTCCTATTCTATAAGAATAACACAAATTATCTAAAAAAGCAAGTGCTTATACTCGGATAGCTCAATACCTGTTTTGGTTATTACCAGATTTAGGCTCAACAGCTTCTGTATCTGGTACTTGTCGAGGTGGAAATTTCTTAACTTGCGGCTTATTAAATGACCTATTTCTTCCAGGTTGACCATTTCGAACATCCTGAGTGTTGCCCGATCCACCAATTTCATTGATCACAGGTATCACGATAGGTGTACGTCGTGTTTGATCATATAAAATATGCGTCACTTCGTCTTTAATTTCCTTCTTAACTTTCTCGATATCAAACCGCTTACCACTAAATTCTCGGGTAGTTTTTTGCTTAACGTATTGCCTAATCAGCCCCATCAACTCTTCACTATCGCGTAGATAAATAAAGCCACGACTTATAATATCTGGGCTGGTCAATAGCCTGCCTGTGCCGCGTTGGATCGTAAGAATAATTACAAACATACCCTCGTTTGACATATGTATACGATCTTTTAGCACTACTTCGCTAACCACACTACCGCTATCGTCATACATCACACCACCAACTGGTACTCGGCCAACTTTTTCAGCACTATCACTGGTAAGCTCGAGAACATCACCACTGTCGCAAACAAATATATTCTCACGCTTTACAGCACACTCCTTCTCGGCTAACTCAGCATTATGCACAAGCATATGGAATTCACCATGTATAGGCATGTAAAATGTCGGGTTTAAAGCATTGACGAACTTTACATGATCATCATAATAACCATGACCTGATAGGTGTAACGGACCCACACCGGTAAGATGAGTCTTTCCGTTCTGAATTACGTCACTTCCTTCACGCATCAAACCATCTACCGTCCGTACCACATAAGTTTCGTTGCCCGGAATTGGGTTCGAACTAAAGACAATAACATCGGTGTTCTTTACCTTGATATGTTTATGTGCGCCTGTCGCCATACGATTGAGTACTGCATTCATTTCGCCCTGACTACCCGTACAGACAATCGTAACTTGCCCATCTGGCAATTTAATAATGTCATCCATCTTCATGACAACATCCTTTGGAACTTTAATAGTACCAGTCCTAAGAGCTACTTCAAGATTTTGAATCATACTATACCCAGCAAAAGCAACTTTACGTCCATGTTTCTTTGCCTCGTCTAAAATAACCTGCATTCGATGTAACTGGCTACTGAATGAACTTACTATAATTCGTCCGTTTGAAAATTTTTCCATTACTTGACCAATACTCACCTGAATATCATGTTCACCATGGGTGTGCGTACCATCACTTTCACAGTTAGTACTTTCATTCATAAGTAGGTGAATACCTTCTTTTGTAGCAATCTCGGTCAGGCGTTCTAGATCAAACTTACGGCCGTCAACAGGATTTTCCTCAAATCGCCAGTCTCCCGTATCAACAAGCACACCGACCGGTGTACGAATGACAACAGCTGTAGAATCAGGGATCGAATGGTTAACTCTAACTAATTCAATACTAAAATGTTGACTCACTTGAATTCGTTCATGAGCCTCCGGATTCATAACATGAAACACTGGCGTGTAGCCACTAGTGGCCTCTTCCATAGTCCGCTGCACCATAGCTAATGTAAATTTACTACCATAGACTGGAGCTGGAATCCTATGAGCTATGTGTCGGTAAGCACCAATGTGGTCTAGGTGTCCGTGCGTAAATACCTGTGCTTTAATCTTGTGTTTATTAGCCTCAAGATACGTGATGTCTGGAGTAATATAATTTATACCGGGATAGTCAGGGCCGGGAAATAAAAATCCACAATCAATAACAATCATCTCATCGTCATACTCTATGGCCATCATATTTTTTCCGATGCCCATCTCGCCTAACCCACCAATAGGTATTACACGCAATTTTTTCACACCATCGTCTGGTCGTTTACGCTGATCGCCACTTTGGAACTGACGTCCATCGTAGCCATTATAAATACTTTTGTTTACTGGAATCCCGACTATGTGTTGACTAGCCTGTTTATTAACATCGTCATTGGTCCGACGAGCAGCTCGAAAAACTTCACCACGACGGGTATTCGTATTATTCAAAACAGTATTATTAGTTTTTTTCTTCTGGTTTTGACCAGGACGCTTGCTCATATCATCCGCTTGCGGACTAGGGAGTCGTCTTTGACCCATATATGTATATCTCCTTTAGTTTTTAATAATTAATTACTAAATTTCATTAAATTGTTTAACAAGAATGAGGGCTGTTTTGTATAAAGTATATAGAGAATTCCCTCTTGCTAAGTGATATAAGTTTAGCAGATACTAAGAGATAATGCAATACTACTTATAAACATTACTGAGCCAGAAGCTTTGCTGTAAACATAAAATCATCGATTAGCGTCTGTCTCATGTTACCGTTATACAGTGCTGCTGCAGGGTGATACAAAGGAATCAATACATAGCTTCTCTCGTTTAATAATACCTCTTTAGGCTGCCCATGATCACGACCAATCACTAAGTCTGGTAAAAAACACATTCCGCTATGCCTGCCAAGTGTAATAATAAATTTTGGCTGAATTATTTCAAGCTCCCTAAGTAGATATGGCCAAAACTCTGCCTTTTCAAACTTCGATGGGTCGCGATTACTTGGTGGTCGATACTTTACTATGTTTGTAATGTAGATATTAGCTCTAGCTATGCCTGCAGACTCAAGCATCATATCAAGAAACTTTCCACTCGCCCCAACAAATGGCTTACCCTCAGCATCTTCTGCCTTTCCTGGGGCTTCACCAACAATCACTATATCTGCATCTAGATTACCACTGCCTGGAACCAGCCCAGAGGACTGCAAAGCTAGCTCGTTACATACCTTACTGGCAGCAATATCTTTATATAGTGAATTTAGTAAATCAGCTTTTGACATTCAGTCAAATTTGAAATCTATTTAGACCTAACTTTATCTACCAAATAATCACTTAGGTCTCGTGCAGCATCTTTAGGGTCAACCTCATCGATATGCTTGTTGATATTTGAGTTATAATCACTAAGTGTATCGCCCATGTCACTGACTATATCACTTCTCTTACTAGAAAGAGCAGAATACTGGCTATACTGATCTCCGTAAGGATCACTAAAACTTGCCATCTTATCAACTACCGACACGAGTGACTCATAGTGATATATCATCTTCGAGACATATGCTTTTACATCAGTATTCGGCGTCTCTTTTACTTCTTTCAAAGCCTGTAAGCACTCCTCAATATTTCGTTTGTATTGCTTTATACTTGAAACTATTGATGTGCGAGTGCCACATTCGTCTTTTGCCTCGTAGGTACTATTTACTGATACTATTAGGTCATCAACATACTGTACATAAGCATCAACCTTTTCCTTAAAGACTTTGTACTTCTTCCCCCCTTCACCTACTCGAACGGCCTTTAATTTTCCCAGTTCCTCGTTTTCAGATTTTACTTTTGTAGCAGCCTCACGTGCTGCCTTTACATCATTTTCAAACACTGTTTCAGTAGCACCAGAACCAAATCCATACTGAAGAGATGAAGCTTTGATACTTAATGTTTAATTTGCACTTACAACATCGTTATATTTACTAAGCGCAGCAGAATAATCTTTCTGAGATACGCCATTAAGACCAATCACAAGCACAACGATTATAATAACTACTAGTAAGCCAACTGCACCGCCTACAATACCAATGACTAAGCCTTTTTTTGGACTTTTACTGCCAAATACTGGTGGACCCTGAGGCGAAACAGCCATCACTGGCTGTTGTGGCTGCATTTGAGGTGGTTGTTGGTACATGGAAGGTTGTGCAGGTGCAACTGGCTCGGGTTGGTAAACCGGAGCAGCTTCGGTGGGCTGTGCCGTTGCGGCCACACTTTCATCTTGCTGGTTGCCAGCCGGAGGATTGATTGACTGTTCAGGCTGATCGGTTGGTTCGACTGGTTGACTATTTTGTGGATCCATAATTACTCCTAGTTTACTACTTTGGAGTCTATTATAGCGTAACTATTATGTTAAGTGTAGTATTTTTTATTCAGCCTGTGGTGGATGCTGTTGCGAGCCACGTATCGCTCCAAGCGGCCCACTAGCTTCGACTCTAAGACGTGCCTCTGCCTGCCCTGATAATAGCTTATTACCTCCTAGCCTAGTCCTGGCATATCTTTTTTGGGCATTGATACCTAGAAGTGGACCTAAAGTCGCAAGGAATACACCTCCCAACAAGATACCAGCATTTACCGGATCAATACTTGCTTCAAACCCCTGTGTCGACAAATGTTCCATTAAGGCCGCACCGATTGCGGTACCACCCAGAGCCATAGTGATACGATCAAACCTGTTTGCCTTCTCCAGGCCCTGTACGGCTTTATCAATTTCTGTAGATGAATGTCCTGATTTTTTATCTATATTCATATATAGTTATATATTACATTAATCCATTTGATTTGTCAAGGGTTCAAGTTTCCTACCATTAAAGTCTGTACACTTACCAAAACTACCATTAAACGAAGGGGGTTACGGTAACGTCCGCTCCCCTTAACAGTTGGGCGTGTAATTGGCTACTCGATCATCAAATATTTTACTGAAGAGTTGTCTAATCCTAGAGCCACCACGAGTCTTGGCAAAGTCCTGAGCCGTATCTCTATCACTTGTATATAAAATCGGTCGATAATACACATTATCGTTACCGCCATTAGCAAATGAAGGGTCAACCTCCCACTTGGTAGCATCAGTATTGTGGCCTAGACGGCCATGGCAGGTCTCTAAATCACTAACTGTTATTAACAGCCCAACTTTTTTTAAAACTCTAATGCACGAAACCTATCGCCATTCTCGATACTGCGGGAATGTTCGGTTCTAGTTTGGAGTACTACTTCTGACATGATTTGTTTATTTAAAATTAGTATCTACCTATAGCAAATTGTTGTAGGTTTGTCAATTTTGTTTCAATAGTCTAAGTACTACTCAACTTCTTTAATACTCAAGCTCAAGCGACCTCGCTCATCAATACCAGTCAACTTAACCTTTACTGTCTGTCCTTCGCTTAAGACATCGGTAACTTTTTCAACTCGTTCTTTACTAAGTTGCGAGATATGAACCATGCCGTCAATACCTGGCATGATGTTTACGAAAGCGCCGAAGTCTTTGATGCTGACGACCTTACCTTCATAGACGCGACCGACTTCTGGCTCTTCGGTCAGGCCCTTGATCCAGTTGAGAGCTTTTTCGATACTAGCAGCGTCTGAGCTGGCGACGGTGATTAGACCGTCGTCCTTGATATCGATTTCGGCACCAGTTTCAGATGTAATCTTATTGATAGTCTCGCCACCCTTGCCGATGACAGCACCGATCTTTTCTGGATTGATCTTGATCTTTTCAATGCGTGGTGCAAACGGACTAAGATTAGTCTTTGGCTCAGCAATAGTCGACTTCATATGTTCGAGGATGTGGAGGCGGCCAGGCTTACTGCCACGGATTGCTTGAGCCAAAATCTCTACCGGTAGACCATGAAGCTTCATGTCCATCTGAACCGCCGTGATACCCTGCTCGGTACCGGTGACCTTGAAGTCCATATCACCGGCAAAATCTTCAGCATCGGCAATGTCTGAAAGTACATACGGTGTATCGCCATCCATCATAAGGCCCATAGCGATACCAGACACTGGTGCTTTGAGTGGTACACCAGCATCCATAAGCGCTAGAACGCTTGAACAAGTCGCCGCCATAGAAGTTGAACCGTTTTGGCTCATAATTTCGGTCACAGAACGAATAGCGTATGGGAATTCCTCTTCGGTCGGCAGAACTGGTAGCACCGCACGTTCGGCTAGGTAGCCGTGGCCGATCTCGCGACGACCAGGTGAGCCGAGGCGACGAACTTCACCAACTGTATAGCCAGGAGCGTTGTAGTGATGCATATAGCGGCGCTCGCCGTCGCTGACTTCCATAGTGTCGACGATTTGGGCATAGCTGAGTGGCGCCAGTGTCACGATATTCATACCCTGAGTTACGCCGCGGGTAAACAAGCTCGATCCGTGGGTGCGTGGCAAAATGCCAATCTCGCTACTTAGTGGACGAACTTCATCAAGCTTACGGCCATCTGGGCGAGTTTGTGAGTCGACGATACCACGACGGACGTCTTTGTGGAGTGCCATCGTGAAGGCTTCGTCGTATTCATCTCGGGTTTCTTTGTCATATGCTTCTTCGCCTAATTTTTCAGCCATTTCTTCGTGAAAAGCCCAGCGAATTTCGTTAATCAAAGCATTACGTTCTGGATACGGATGGTGTAGTTCGGCACCAAACCTACCATCGACCCAAGTATCTACTTCGGCTTGAATATCTTCATTTGGCAGTACAAGTTCGTACTCAATCGCTTCTTTGGCGACTTTTTCGGCTAGTTCACGCTGTAGCTTGATAGCTGGCTGCATAGCTTCATGCGCCCAGGCGATAGCCTCGATGACGACTTCTTCGTCTACTTGATTAGCCCCAGCCTCTACCATAACCACGCCGCTTTCGATACCAGCCACTACTAAGTCGAGGTCAGACTGTTCACGCTCTTCTGGTGTCAGGAATGCTTTGAACTCACCATTTACTCGGCCGACCCGCAATCCAGCGACCGGGCCATCAAACGGTGCACCGCTAATAGATAGCGCCGAGCTTGCAGCAATCATCGCCACCATGTCTGGGCGAAACGCAGGGTCCATTGACAATACGCTAGCTACTACTTGTACTTCGGCACGATAGCCCTTCGGGAACAGTGGACGAATCGGACGGTCAATGATTCGACCAATCAAAATCGCTTCATCGCTCGGGCGACCTTCGCGCTTGATAAAACGGCTACCAGAAATCTTACCTGCTGCATACATTTTTTCTTCGTAGTCGACACTCAGCGGAAAGTAATCGAGCTGAATCGGACGCGTCCCGACTTGAGTAGTACCAAGCACCACAGTGTCACCGTACTTTACCAATACACTAGCAGTGGTACGAAAACCGATACGATTTACTTCGAGAGTCAGCGGCTTACCGCACAGCTCAGTAGTTACGGAAACAATCTCTTTTCCGTTTGGGTTTATAGTACTCATATAGAGCCTCCTTCTTATAATGCGGAGAGTAACAGGTATAACTGTTCGGCTATATCCAAACGATTATATCTATCACCTTCCGCGTTAACTTACACTGTTTATTATACCCTACTCCAACCCAAAACCCCATCTACTCACAAAAGTACACTTCTTACCACTGTATAGAATAAGTCCTCTTTAAATTATAGAAGCTCCGCAGGTAATCTACTCGCCTGAACCCTGATGATATACTGTCTATATGGCGCTAAAGGACCCCGAGTTAACACCGCTATCATATAAACTCATATTTTTCTTAGCAATCGTCGTATTTGTGATAACTTTTGGCGGGTATATATCGATACTTTTTGGTGGAGGCCAATTTGAAAAAGCTACTGTCATCCAATCCGACCCTGGCCACAGCGACTCATACACCGTACGGAGCGACTCCGGTAGAGTATACACACTCTCGACTCTTTGTATACTTCAAAGATCTTATAACTGTAAACCGCCTGCTGTTGGAGCCCGAGTAACAGCAGTAGCGAGTGAGAGGGTTCAATACAGCTTATCAACATTTATAGCAGTGCCAATTATGTTCGTAATTTCCGGCTTTACGGTATTCATATCTGGTATTATTATTTTGGCAAACACCAAGCAAACCAAGAGTAACCTGAAAAAGAGACAGTAAGGAGCTGCTTTAGGCTCTTTAAAGAGCCTGGGGTTGTCCTCCTGAACTACTGCGACTACTGCCAAATCCTTACGTAGTCCACTTGTGCTGTGGCGGGCAGGACTGCGCTATACGGCCCAGGGATCGGAATATTAGCAAAGCCTTGGGTTATGTTTAAGTAAAAATCTTTATCAAATGGGGCTGGGCCACCTTGGGTTGAATTCCACTTGTCAACAAGTACTTTTTTACCGTCGTATAACATTGTAATTGTATCGTTTGTCCACTCTACCCCGTAGGTATGAAAGCCAGTTGCAGCTCCAGGTACGTTACATCGTGCTGTAACCGTTTCAGTATTATAATTTTCTTGTCCACATGAATACTGCAACCTATGTCCGCTTTTTACGTTGTAGTGTAGTGATGGATTAGCATAATCATCGTACGGTCCATACATTTCGGCAATGTCAATTTCACCAGACGCAGGCCAAGCTCCATACCAGCCTGCATCACCAGCTCCTGGCTTACCAGATGGTACTGGAATCATCCATAGTGAAGTACCGATTCCAAACTTACCTTTTGACTGTGGGATTTTCAGACGAATTTCAATCTTACCCCGATTCACACTGTGTTTTTTATAAGTACGCACCATGCCACCAGAAAAATCACGTCCACCCAGCCATCCACAACCAATCTGTGGTATCTCACGCCTAGACACTAGATTTAAATAACCACCGCCAACGTATACATTCTCTGGGCGATTATAGTAACATTCATAAAATTGAAAAAAGTCATTTGGGCTAGTTGCGACTGCCCATTTAGATGTGTTTAAAGAATTACCGCTGAAATCATCACTAAATGTACATGTCCAACGACTGCCATTCGCCTTATATTTATAACTTCCGCAAGCGTCTGAAGCTGGCTGAACTTCGTTCGGCTGTTGACTCGTAGGTAGCGAACTATTATTTTCTTGGTTTGGAGAAATAGTATTTGGTTTAGTATCTGTATCCTTATCCGCATAGCCGGGATTCATAAATATTGAAGGACTATCAAATACCGTAGACTCCCTTTTAGTACTTCGTTTTTCTTGTACTGAGTTTTTACTATCTTCCTTTGAAGTTTGATGGTTTTTTGAAGATTGCTTCTGATCATTAAGTGGCTTCGTTGTTCCGTCTACACTATTTGTATTGGTTGACTGAGCTGATTTTTGACTTGAGTCTTCATCTGATCGCTGATGCATACTAAAACTAGCACCGATTCCAACCACAACAATAGTCACTAGCACAACACCAAGTACTACGGCAATAACCTTACGTGGCTTGTAGTCATGACCTGGACCATGATATGGGCTAGTGGAGTATATTGTCTGAGGTTGCATAATTATTTTTGTTTTTTATTTAGTAATTACTACTGTTATCTTAGCATGAATTAGAAAATTTGTCAATTAAATCGGACTCAGTCAGCACTTTTACAACATAAAATCTGGCGTGTTAATATAAATTATGGAAGATTTATGAATAACTCTTATATAAATAAAGGCTTACGTCCGGGCGTAGACTATGTTGGAATTTCAGCAAGTTTTATCATCCATGATGGCCAGGGTCGTGTTTTGCTTCAAAAACGTGGTCCAGATGCAAGAGATGAGAATGGAAAGTGGGACGTTGGCGGCGGTGCTATAGACTTCGGGGAAT
Organism: Candidatus Saccharimonadota bacterium; assembly: GCA_020428315.1. GTDB lineage: Bacteria > Patescibacteriota > Saccharimonadia > Saccharimonadales > Saccharimonadaceae > JAGQNA01. The sequence goes on along the minus strand of JAGQNA010000003.1, from coordinate 19,636 downwards.
CTATTGACGAAACGGTACGACGAGAAATTAAGGAAGAGCTTTGCACTGAACCAATAGATATACAATTTTTAACTATTTACGATGCACTAAGGGAGATTAGTGGCACTACAACTCATTGGATAGCTATTATGCATACCGTACAAGTTGAACCAAATAGCGTAAGAGTTGGTGAGCCACATAAGATTGACGAAATAGGTTGGTTTACAAGTGATAGTCTACCGTCACCTCTTCATTCGCAATTTTGGAAATCGTATCAAATTGCACTCGATCGAGGTATAGTCAAATAAATACGTTAACGTCTGAAGTTACCCCCCCTACTGCTGTATAATGAAAACGGTGGAACAAGGATTGAGTAAACAAGAAGTTGTTAAAGAGAGACTTAAGCAAGCAGTTGAAATGGCAAGTTCGAGTGGTGTACCCGACAACATGCTTGCAAGCGTTTTGACTGGTGTGGGATGGCCGGCTAGTTTGGTTAATCCGGCCGTCTACGAATGGACGAGCCGTCATGACACACGTTTAAAAAAGACTGACTTTAAAACATGGCTTGGTAAGTATCAAAAACGTGCCTGGGGTGCTGTAGTTTTTGTAGTTATCGTATCTAGTATTCAAGCAGGATTTTCGCTGCTCGAACCTTGGCCCTTTAAAATTATGGCCGATTCAGCATTTGGCGATATTACTGCGCCGGGGCCGCTCGCACCATTTACCGGCTCGCCTACGCTTATTGCATTTACCGCATTGATGTCGATTGCAATTTTTATTTTAGGTGCAGCATTTAGCTGGATATGCGAGTTTTTCCTTTTAAAAATTGGCTTTAACTTAAATAAGCGCATAAAAGGAGAATCCTTCAAGCACATTCTACACCTACCCCTCTACCACCAAGAACGACTAGCTAAAGGTGACTATATCTATCGTCAGAATACAGTCACAAATAGCCTATCTGATCTAGTATTAGATACTACCTCATCAATAATTTCATCGATAATTATGATTATAGGCGTACTAACAATTATGCTTATTTTTAATCCTATCTTGACTCTAGTTTCTGTCGTTCTGATGCCGCTGCTATATCTGACCATGAAACTGATTGGACCACATCTTGGCAAGTATGCGCAAGAACTTACTGAACTAAATAGTGAGACTTCTAGCGTTATCAGCGAATCGATAGATAACGCAGAGACTATTCAAACCTTTACCCTAGAAGAAAAGCAACTTTATTCCGTAAATAATCTGTGGGATAAAAGCTACGTGGCATCTCGTAAAAGTATGAACTGGGGTAATCTTCTAGATCATTCGAACTCTCTGCTGGTTATAGTTGCAACCTCAATCGTTATGTACTTTGGTGGTACAGCCGCAATGCAAGGACAGATGACATTTGGTGAATTATTTATTTTTATGACCTACATGGGTTACCTATTAGGGCCTGTCGAGTCGCTAGTGGATCAAATTACTAGTCGATACCAGAAAAAGATCGATGTTAACCGTATCTACGAAGTAATGAGTGATCACGAGGGTATCGAGAATCTCCGTGCCGGCAACCGATTGCCACAAATCATGAATGGTGCAATAACTTTTCAAAATGTAAGCTATTCATACGACGGTCAGGCTATTTTTGATAACCTCAACCTACAAATCCGATCAGGCGAGAAAGTTGCAATTATTGGCCCGAGCGGTAGTGGTAAAAGTACTATCTTAAAGTTACTTCCGCTATTTATCGAGCCTACCTCTGGTAGTATCTCTATCGATGATTACAATATTCAGTCTGTTTCACTACAAGATTTACGACGTAAAATTGGCTGGGTAGGTCAAACACCTCAGTTGTTTGCAGGAAGTATTGCCGACAATCTATATGATGGCGACATCTACCGGCAAGTCTCTACCGATGAGCTTCGATACGCAATTGACGTAGCAAATGTTTCAGAATTCGCAATAAAAATGCCACTCGGTATAAACACTCCCGTAGGCGAAAACGGATCTTCCCTAAGTGGAGGTCAACGCCAGCGAGTTTCAATAGCACGTGCACTAATAAAAAACTCCCCGATTCTATGCCTCGATGAACCAACCGCAGCTCTCGATGCTAAGAGCGAAAATTACGTACGAGATTCCTTAGTAGAAATTGTTCAAGATAAAACAGTACTCATGGTAACTCATCGTCGATCACTGTTGGCACTTATGGACACTATATACGTTCTCGACAACGGTACCCTTACAAATGTAAATGAACTTGGTGGCTTAGACTATTATCTTGAGTTGCTTGAGGGAATAGCCGAAGAACAGGTAGAATCTGAGATTGCCGATGACCAAAACTATCTACTCCCCGATGTTATTGAACAACACATTGGTCTAAACGAGGCATCCCAATCGATTCAACAAATCACTCCAGAAGATACTAATACTGCTACAGAATCTACCAATAGTGTGTCAAATGATGACGAGGTAATCATTCGTCTACATTAAATAATACTCCTTACGGAGTATTATTTAATCACACGCTAGCTAGAAATTAACGTCCTCGTCGCCTACCGCCAGCTGGGTTGCCATGGTTACGGTTACCACCAGCGTTCATGGCTGCCATCTTTACTTTACCAGTTGGAAGTGAATCATTCTGGTTATTACCGCGGACAGCCCCACCCATCTGTTTTTTACCTGGAGCATTATGCCTACTATTGGCAGACTGCTGAGTAGAGTTTGGGATTAGAGCCGGATTATTACCCTGAACTCTACGCAAATTTCTCTGAGCTCGCCCTAGTCTCTTTTCAACCTTATCCTCTTTGGCTTGAACAGTTTTAAGTTGAGTTTTTAGTGTTTGTAGCTGGGTAGCATCGGTTGTTGTAGCAATTGCACTTTGGAGATTTTTTTCTCTATCGTCTAATTTAGCTAGTCGAGCTTGACGGTTGTTGACCCTTGTCTGATAGATTTCAGCACGGTCTTTAGCAGATAGACTTGCAAACGCACCTGGATGATTCTTTTCAATTCTACGCAAATTGCTCTGTGCCTGCCCTAGTCTCTTTTCAACCTTATCCTCTTTGGCTTGAACAGTTTTAAGTTGGGTTTTTAGTGCTTGTAGCTGGGTAGTATCGGTTGTTGTAGCAATTGCACTTTGGAGATTTTTTTCTCTGTTGTTTAAGTTCTGTAATCTATCTTGGCGGTTGTTGACCTGATCCATATACTTATGAACACTTTTCTTTGCTCGCTGGTAAGTAGATGGACCTGCAGGAGTATGCTGTATGGTAAGTACGGTCTGACTATTAGATGATCCACTGGGCATACCACCATGATGTGATGTTGCGCTAGATGTACCTTTACTTTGGGTTAGGTTTTTATTAAACCCTGTCGGGGCTACCGATCTTGAACCCTGTGGCTTTTGTGGCTTTTTATATGGAATATTACCAGGGTTAGAATAAGTATCGTGTACGGTATTAGTCAAAATGTATGTATATGCTGAATCCGGGTCTGATCCTCTTATATTTGGCATATTTTTTCCTTTTTGTATTAATTATTTTGTTATATCTACATCTTAGCATAAACAATTAACTTTGTCAATAGCTCCGAAGTATTTTATCTTTCTCTCTTATATACCAGATCCTCAATTACCTACCCTGCCTCGTGCTAAAATATAGACATGATAGAAAGATATAGTGAAGTTGCCTCAAGAGAGCAAGTTAACTCAGCCATACACAGAATCGCCAATGAAATACTTAAAAAACATAATACTTCCCCTCTATTCGTAGCACTACTGCGCGGCGCAGCACCATTCGCCAGTAAGCTGATGCTAGAAATTACCAGTAAAGATCCAGATTACCACCCCGAGCTTGATTACATGATGGTAAGCACTTATGGTTCAGAACAGCAAGCACACGAACCAAAGATTATCACTGATATCGCACCAGGTACAATTGTTCGGGATAGGCCGGTAATAGTACTAGATGACGTACTCGACAAAGGTATTACCGCCAATTTTGTAATCAATCATATACAGGGACTAGGGGCTAAAGCAATTGAACTAGCTGTTCTATGCGACAAGCAAACGACACGAGACTATAATGTATCTGCCGATTATGTTGGTTTTGAGGTACCAGACAACTGGTTAATCGGTATGGGTATGGACTACGCTGATCTTAGACACGAGGCCTTCCGCTGGGACGATAGAATCATGCAAGTTAAGACCGATGCTTAAGATTGTATGCTCTTCTGTAGCTGATGGGTCGATGAAATCAACCGATGGCCAATGGCAAACCGTACTCAAGTCAAGAACTACTTTTTTACAAAAATATGGCTTACAACCAATCAATTCAGTACTGGTTCATCTAAACTATAGCGGAGGCGATTTTACAAGATACATAACAGTCGATCAAAGCTCACGCGGCGACGGAATAGTTCGTAAGTCAAGTATGATTGCCGACGGAATAGCTACTCAGCAAAAAGATTTAGTATTATTCTTACCATTAGCTGATTGTGCTGGACTGATATTGTACGACTCAACCAACAATACGCTCATGCTGAGTCATCTTGGACGCCATAATATCGAGCAGTACAGTGGCATAAAATCGGTAGAATATTTGATTGAGCAATTTAATTGTGACCCAAAAAATATAACCGCCTGGCTTAGTCCAGCTGCTGGACAAAAAAATTATCCACTACACCACTTTAATAATCGTGGCATACACGAGACTATTATTACACAGTTACAGAAAGTCGGGATTCAAAACAGCAACATAACCGCCAGCCAGGAAGATACAACTACAAGCGAAAAATATTTTTCACATAGTGAATTTTTAAAAGGTAATCGACAAACCGATGGTCGTTTTGCAGTCGCAGCCTGTATGTCAACTGACCAGTAGATATACACCTATTGCAGCGAGTATAAAGCTGGTGATTCGCAGCTTCATAGCATTACGCTCACCCAAAAAGATTGCAGCGAGTAATATCGTAAAAGCTATTTTACCTATCGTAGCGATAACAGTGTGGCTTAATGAGCCAATACTTAGCCCGTAAATAAACAATCCACCCGCAATTGAGGTAACAAAACCTAACAAAACCACCTTTCTAATGAGCACTGGGCTAGCGTGACCAATTTCACGCCTACCAAACATTAGCATCAACATACTAGCCCCTAGAAATTGCATTGTCCAGCCATAAGCTGCGTAGTTCCATACTCCTATGGTATTAATTGCAAGTTTTTCAAAAAATATACCGCCAGCAAACATTAATCCCATAAATATTACTAATGATATGGTACCGACACCAAATTTAACTTTTACAGTCTTAGTATCTGGAGCGATATTACGTATAGTGACTATGCTTAAAACAAAAAATAATGTCGCCAGTGCAAATCGCCAACTAATTGATTCATTTAAAAAAATAATCCCTGTTAGTGCTGCCATAAATATACTAGTTGAATTGATTGTTATTGCATTACTTGCCCCTAGTCGCTGTATTAACTTATACTCCGCCAGCCAATACATTGGTATCATCAAGCCTTCGGCAAGTAAAAACCACCATACATGGCCACTTGGTATTGCTGGAACATAGCCAAAATATAGGGTTGCATAAATAAAACCAAACAAAGCTACTGTAGCAAGACTAATAAGTGCCACAGTAAAGAATAGTTTATCTGTTTTCAAAGCTAGCTTACGCGCCAATAACACCTTTAAGCCACTAGCAATAATCAGTAGTATCATAATAGTAGACCAAGCCATTAGGCTAATTATACTAAGGCTTCTACGAAACCGCTAGTGCTAGCCACTCAGTAAACTACGAAGTCGATGGTGGCTGAGTCTGATCTTGTGCTGGTGGCACAGGTGGTGATGGCGGCTGAGGCATTGGCTGCGTAGGTGTGACTGGCGGGGCTAGCGGCTGAGCAGGGAGTGGTGCTGGGGTGCCCTTCTTTTTATCCAGTATAAACGCCTTGATAAGCCACGTCACACCGATAGCCCCCACGATGATACCAATAGCTATCAACGGACGATAAAATAGCCACATCACAGCAATAGTCAAAGAGCTGAGTATCACCGTGATAAGTAGCGTTGCTACACCAATCAAGAATCCTGTCACACTCTTTAAGAATGGAATAAACGCAAAGAGCATAGAGAATGGCCCAAGTATCATAGTCAGGCCTATCCACATCGCCAGGAAGCCGGCAGCCCGGTATAGCCAAGTAAGCTGTGTATTTTTATTAGCCGCCGCCGTAATCAACTCGTCTGACGTCTTCTCACCCCTTGAGGCAAGCTCTATAATTGAGCCCGACTTTGACTTGTACGGCACTAGCTTTCCGCCGTCCTGTTGGGCGATAACCGAAACTAGACCAGCCGGTATGGCCGAGAAGGATATCCTCACATCTCCGACCATAGGGCTAGCTGGCTGGGCACCGATATAGATGTGCGCACCTGATATATGTGAGTTTGGCAGTTTACTGGTATCAAATTCTGCCACAGGTACAGTCGTGGCTCCACCGATCAATTCTATAGTCGACCCTCTTAGCTTAAAATCACCCAAACGCGCCTCTTCGTCAAAAATCTTTGACTGCTCATAAGGCAATTCACTAGGATTCTCATGACCGCTCGGAGTATTAAACTTCCCAGAGTCTATAGCCTTAGTCGACCAGCCTTTTGTGTATGTGTAGGTAGTCGTAGTCTCTTCGCTGCCGCCGACCGTCTCGCGAGTCTTAGTATCTTCATCTTCCTCCCACTGATACATCTCAACTTTACGTTCGAGCATCAGTGCGTTCGACTTAATCTGGAAGACCGGGTCTAGCAGCGGCGCCTCTCCTGTAGTTGTTTTGCCAGAAACATAAACCAGCTTACCATCGTTCTCAGAGCTAACCTTGGTGTTATCTAGCTATACTAATGAAGTACGTGCCTCTTTCAGCCCCTGAGCTACTTTGACAAAATTACCCTCATTCCAGCCCAAAAACACAAAAGAGCCAATAAATAGCACAAAACCAAGCGCCGCTGAAGCGACAGAACCACCTAGTCTCCTACCATAACCCTTTGTAGTAACCTCTGTGACCACATCTGCCATATCTAAACTCCTATAATAACTGCTTTTGGTTTAAATAATAGCACACACCGCCCGTACACCCCAAACCATTCCTTGAACATAAGTGATGATATGTAGTACCATAAACTTAATAGCTTAATAAAAAGAAAGTCTAGATATAATGGGTATTTTAGATACAATCAAAAAAAATTTTACACAAGGTGGCGTAGATGTTGAAATTTATACTCAGCCATTAATTTCAAAAAATATCCCTCACGCAATAACAGTACGTGTAATTGCCAAAAATGACTCGGCCACTATAAAGGGAGTCTCTATTAGGTTGGATCAAATTGATGAAGACAACCGTGCTTATAATAATAGCTCATACGTTACAAATGACGAACGAGTACGTACTATCGCTCGTGTTGATCAGACCGAAGTTTTCAACCTTAATACTGGTGAAGTTCGAGACATCAATTTATCACTGGCGGTCAATGAAGGTAACCATGGCGATGGGTTCTTTGGCAAGGTAGCTTCGGTTGTTGATGCTATAAATGAATTTGGTAATCAACAGCACCAATACGTCTTAGTGGCTACCGCTGACGTTGAAGGTGTTGCTATAGATCCAAGCGGCAGAATGACTGTTCAGCTAGTAGATGGTGGCACTACTCCTCCACCAATAGCCCCCACTCCGCAAACACCAACGCCAATGCAATAAACGAAAACCTCCGCTATTTGCGGAGGCCTAGTTTTGCGACAACGGCTTTGTAGGCCTCAAAGTCTTTACGTTCGAGATACTTCAAAAGGCGCTTTCGCTTACCTACCATCTGAATCAGCCCGCGACGAGCCATATGGTCGTGCTTGTTCAGCTTTAGGTGCTCTGTCACCTCTTTGATACGAGCCGTCAAGATAGACACTTGAGCCTGGGGGCTACCAACGTCATCCTTTGAAACCTGAGTCAAAGCAATTGCCTGTGATTTGTCCTCTTTAGTAATCATCAATGATGTATTGTACCAGAGAAGGATATGTTAATCAAGTTCAACAGCAATCTCCAGTGACCAGATAGCTCTGTGCACTAGCTATTGGTTTGACTTCTTCATGCATATTTGGAGAAATTTTCTTAGCAATTATTTGACTATCGCTAGCTTTAATTAATCTACCAAGAATCTTAAAGGCTTTATATATTTGCTCGCTAGCTACAGGATCCCGTAATGCGCCACTTAGTATATCTTGCCCTGAAGTATCGGGTAAGTTTTGGGTGTATCTATACAATTCCCTGATACTATTAAATAAAGCCGGTGCAACTAGCTGTGCCCGGTGTACGACTGGGTCAATCCCACACAGTGTATCCGTTCCATCGTATTTATGAACAGGATCCCTTGAAAGGAACTTTGTTAAATTATCGAGTCCTTGGGTGTTATCCTGTTCAATTAATTTAGCTATGAATCCTGAGGCATCCCCATAATCCTCAATGGGAGAAATATCCTCATCATCCATACGATTTGGCCAGCCATACAAACTACAAATATCCTCAAACGTACTTGTGAATACCACTTTCTTATCTACCATATCTATAGTGAGCGGGCCTGTCCCGTCTGCGTAAATGTCTATCGTTGGATTGTTGGTAGTTTCTTTAATTTGATTAACTATTGCTTGGAGCTCAGGATTGCCAGTACGTTCGATACTCATTGTTATATAATATCATTGTTTGATATTTTGTCAATTAGTATCAGTAATTCGTCTTTGTCTTTGCAAGATAGGCTTCTTATTTCTATTAGTTCTCCGTTGTGTTCCTGCAAAAAAAGTCCGTCAAACTGTCTTAACTCTCCTTTGATTTCTATACAAAAATGTTTAGATAATGTAGATTCGTGGCCCTGACGAAGAGTTACAGTCAGAATTAATCCACCGATTGTTGTGCCATCAACTTGTCGCGGTGAATTATACTCAATGAAAGACTGCTCAATACTTCCGGAGGCATTTGCAAAAATAATCTCCCTAGCAAATTCTTTATCTATCTGCATCGTTGCAGTAATACCATCTTCAGACCCTCCCACATCACCATTCCTGATTACTTTATCAGCAACATGGCTATACAAACTAGCTAGCTGCGATATAGTAAGTGAATTAGATTCACCATCTATATGATTGTAGCCTTGCTGATGATTACCCAAACAAATTTTCCTTTTAACATTTAGGTGACTTATATTCACTCGGCGCCAACTGGCTTCGCAACATGACAGCTACTTCTGCTAATTGCTTTGCCACTAAGCTACTAGTGTCAAAACCTTTCTTGATTTGACCTTCTAGCTTCTTAGAGGTGTTGCAATCAGCAGTTGCCTCATTTACTACTCCCCCGGTATGCTCTAGCTCGTGAGATACTACCCAAATACCTTGAGTAGCGTCGATCATTTTATTCTCACTATCTAAATCTGGGTCTGAATAAATTGAAGTAAGATTAGGTAGTTCCTGCGACAGATCCACGATATCCTCACATATACCCTTCTTCAAACTTATTGTATTTGGTATATGTGTGATCGGTTTCACAATTTCTTCTAGTGGATACAACTTTAACGTGAATACGCTTACGAAACCTAAGAGTGTTCTATTTCGTGCATCATTTAATTCTTTGTTGTCACACTCAATAGCAACCTTCTGTCCCGTCATGCCTTCGGCAACCGATGCAACCTTTCGCTCCAAATCAGTTACATCTGTCCTTGCTCGGAATTCACCCTCAGTCTCATCTAGATTTGTGCCGACATTTAAACTGAGTTGTAATACCAAAGCAAGGGACAAGGCAGATTTCGCAAGCTTCCTTACAAGTCTCGATTTTGGTTTTTCGACCATAAAGTGATTGGGGAAATATACATCTCCCTTTTCTTGACTCAACATACTTCTATTATATCATAATTCAACTGGTAAATCAATAAGTGTCCATTTTCCAACCTGGATTCGCCTCAACTCACTACAATACGCACCAATTCCAATTATTTGGCCGATATCTTCTGCTAAGGTACGTATATATGTCCCCGAACCAACATGAGTACGAATTCTTAGTTCAGGATAGCTGTATTCTATTATTTCAATCGAATGGATAGTCACTTCACGTAACGGTACTTCCACTTGCTTGCCTTGCCTTGCCAGCTTATAGGCTCGTTGCCCATTTATCTTAACAGCGCTATAGGCTGGCGGTCGCTGCCAAATCTTACCTACAAATCGCTTAATCGCCTCATGAACCTCGTCAATAGAAGGCTGACTGTCAGATATGTTAGTAATTTTGCCTTCAGGATCGCCCGTACTGCTAGTTTGCCCTAAGTAAATTGTTGCCTCATAGACCTTGTCCAGTTTTAAAAACTCAGTCGCTTGTTTCGTGGCACTACCTAATAAAATCACTAGTAATCCGGTCGCGAATGGGTCTAGCGTACCGGCATGACCAACTTTCAATTGTCGCTTAGTTGGTCTTTCATCACGTGCCCTATATTCAGCCTTAATTTGCCCACGTATCTTAGCGCAGACATCAAAACTCGTCCAACCGCCCGGTTTGTCAACAAGTAAAATACCGTCTTTTTGTTCAGAAAGATTGAATTGCATAGGCTAGATTATAGCAAGTCTACTGACCAGGTAGCTTAAATTGGGCAGGATCACTAGTAGGTTCTACTGAGGCAGTCTCAGCCTGAGAAGGCTGGCCTGGTATATCACCGAAAATTTGTCCTAGTTGTTCTGCCGGCTGCACGGCAGGTAGAGCAACTGATGTATCAATAGGAGGTAGCGAAGAAGTTGGTAACTGGGGTAGGCTATCCATTGGCATGCCCATAGGCGGTGGCGGTGGCAGAGGTGCACTGAAATCAGGAAGTGGCGGCAACGCACCAAATTGTGTATTACCAAAATCCGATACTACCGGAGGTAGGCTTTCGGAAGATGGAGGACTGTCAAATACTGCCTGTACATCTGCCAATGCATCGGTATGTTCAGGTGGCAACTGACGATTCTGCTGATCAATCTCTGCCAATGTTGGTGAAGAACTGTCAACTATCGGCTCGGATGTGGTCGATGCATCTAGCTGAATTGGCGGTAGAGGCGGTAAAGAAGGTAATACTTGGCTCTCAGGCACTTCAAGTGTAGCCTGTGATGGTTCCAGGTTCGTAAGTGGTGAGCCGCTGACTGTAGGATTATCTTGAGGTAGCAATGGCAAACCACTACCTACGCCATCTGGATCCGGCATCTGAGCAGCGTTCAAAGGTGTGTCAAAGGCTGGCTTATCACTAGTATAGGTTGAGGAGCTATGTGATAAAATCGCTCGATTTTGCTGACTTGCTTCCTCTAGGCGCTTATCTGTTGCCGCCTGCTCGGTCGTGGCATTCAAAGTTCCACCAAGTATCGGCTCAAAACCAGGCATAGTTTTATCACTTACAGAATTCAAGTCGTTAATTGTACTAGCCTGCGTATTCAAATTAGCAAGGTCTTTCTGAATGTCTAACGCTGTAGACTGGCTCGCCTGTGTACTTGTACCAGCTAGATTTAACTGTTCGGCGAGTGCATCTTCGGCTTTAACAGCGGCCTTTTCTTGATTTTCTCTCATGACATCACGGGCTACTGTATCTAAATCACCCTCTCTTTCATGAGATATTGCTAAACTGCCATCACTTGCTACCTCATCAGACTGTTGCTCTTCAGATTTTTCATCGGCATTCTGTTCTTGATTGTCATAGTCGTCAAGGCTAGCCTCTGGAGCATCAATTGTATACGCCTCTTCTAGTTTCTCAGCAATCAGCTGTTGATTTGCACCAGCTGTCATTAACTGTGCAGCCATTGTCATCACTTTACTACTGGTATTATCATTACTAAATCGATCAGTTGTTGCTACTATTCCTGTCAAAAATGCTGTTGCACTTTGCTCATCAAGTAGTGGCTTGTCATTCTTTAATGACTCGCTCAAGCTAACAAGCATCTCAGAAACACTACTAGCACTTGAATCATACCAATCTATACTACCTAAGTTACTTGATTGACTAGCACTGACAGTCGCCACTGTTGCATCATGAAGAATTTTTCCATGAGCTTCTAGTGCTGCGTCAAGATCATTCTTATCCTTTACGCCAATAGCTATCACAAGTTCAACATTATAGTCTCCCTGAGTAAACTCTAGATCTGCTTCATCAATCCTTGTGCGATACGGCGTGATAAATATCTTAACTACCTCGCCTTCTACCTTATAGCGAAGGTGGTCGGCTTTTTCTTTGTCTAGAGCAATAATGAAATCACGGAGGCTATCTACGGTATTTTCAAAAGTCAATCCTGGATTTAAAAAATCAATAGCCGGTGGAATTTCACCGCTCACCACTGCGGTGGCATGTTTATTAAGCTTGTTTAACATAATGGTCAAACCTAAAGCCGCAGACAGCTCGTCAACATCCGGGCTTTTACCAACAGTAACTAGTACCGTATTAACGTCTTTTATCTTATCTGCTAGCTGTTGTCTGGCATTGGTTAGATTTGCCATTTTGTTTCCTATTTATTTTTTAGCGCTTTTATAACTCTACTCTAGCATAAGCGTAACAATACAGTCAAGAAAAATCTTTAATCTGTAGTGCTTTACTTTTTAAGTAATTTACCCTATAATTACCTCTTGATTGTAATAGCAACTACTAAAAGTCAAAGGATTATATAAGTGCCAATCATTAAATCAGCGATTAAGCGTGTACGTCAAGCAAATATCCGTCGCGAACGAAATATAGCTACAAAACGTGCGATAAAAGAAGCAACTAAGAAATTTAATCAATCCCCATCTAGTGAGACCCTTGCGAAAGCCCACTCTGAGCTCGACAAAGCACTCAAGAAAAATCTTCTCAAAAAAAATACTGTTGCACGTCGTAAGGCTAACTTAGCTAAAGCTGCTAAAGAAGCAGGTGTTAAGCTGGCACCAACTACTAAAAAAGCTCCTGCAAAGACTGCTACGCCAAAGACTACTGAGAAAAAACCAACTGCTAAAAAAACTACAGCAAAAACAGCTACAAAAAAACCTACGGCTAAAAAGTAGTTTATTACTTTAGCGCGATTTGTATCAATAGATACTCGACCATTTCCCAAGGTCGAGTATTTTTTGTTTTTATGCATAAATCCACTTTCGCAATTAAGCTAATGTACTCACGTCGATAATAGCTAGTCAGTTTACTAAGTTTTCCAACAATAAATGGTTTCATATTTAGTTCTTGAGCTATCTCAGTTGTTGACATATTTTTCTGGGCATCAACAGCCGAAAGCTGAATAATTTGTGAACTAATTAGGCCCATAACCCTATACGGGTCTTCTGTTTTTTTTACCGAGTCAAGGACTATTCTAAGCTGCTTAGTCTTACCCATTAGGCTCATTTCTAACAAATTAAATGCTACCTCTTTGTTACTAATATCACTGACTTTATCTATAGTATGTTCATCTACTATAGCTGCAAGGGCTAATTTGTCTACCGCACTGGCCAGATACCACTGGTTGAATCCGATTCTATTAATTAAATAGTTTGCATACTTAGTTTCTAATAGTAAACCTTTGCTATTTGCACATTCCTTTAACCAACTGGTCACATAAGTTTTGTCTTTACTAGTAAGTAAAGGAAGCTCCTGTACTTTTGCATATTTTTGCAAGTACTTCCACACTAAAGATCTCTTATCTATTTTGCTTTCCGATAGCACAAGGTGGTTGCCATCACTTAGTCTCTGGGCCCACTCTTCTAGCCTATCCCAGAGCGATTTATTATCTGAAAGGTTCTTAATGATTACTAGTCGTTGAGTACTAAATAATGATTGCCCCATGAATAAATCAGGCAAATCTGAGATTGAAATTTCATCTCCATACTTAATAGCCACCTCGCCATCAAAGTTTTTAGTGAGTTTCTTGATAGCCTGATCTTTTTCATAACTATTTTCACCGTGAAGAACTAGCATTACCTACAGTATACTTCAGTATACTAATGATGACTAATTTGCCTCAGTCTCTGGCTGACAGACTGGGCATATATGAGTCCCCCGTCCGGCTACACGGATTTTCTCGATCATAGTATCTGAATGTCGCGAACAAGCTAGTCCGTTACGCTGAAATACTCTGGCAAAGTCCATATAGCTGCCCTTATTTCCTTCTGCGTCTACGTAGTTCTTACTTGTTGAACCACCCTTTTCAATTGATAAGCCCATAACGTATTTAATCTCTTTTAAGAGTAATGCCAGTTTTTTATCAGATATGTTTTTTACTCTTGTCGCTGGATGGATTTTTGCCCCCCACAAGCTTTCATCGGCATATATATTGCCCACTCCTGCAAGTACAGTCTGATCTAAAATAGCGGCTTTAATAGTTGTTCCATTACGTCTGCGTATCCGTGAAATAAATACTTTAGCCGTAAACTCCTTTTCTAGTGGTTCAGGACCAACTTTCTGCATAAAATCAATATTTGGAATCTCTACTGTCGGATAAAGCTTCATCCAGCCAAACTTACGCTGATCATTAAAAAATAACTTTGAGTTATTGTTGAACTCTATTATTACTCGGGTTGATTTATCTGGCAACTCACCCACCAAGCTATCGCTTGGATGACCAGCTCCAAAATCTTGCGTATCACCTCGATAGACCAGTTGACCAGTCATTTTTAAGTGCACCACTAGACTATATCCAGTCGATAAGTCTAACATTAACAATTTTGCTCGTCTGCGTATTCCCATAACGCTGGCTCCAATTACAAATAAGTCGACCTCCGTTTTGATATTTGGAAAACTACGTGGTGAATCATCGCAAGAAAGTAATCTAATTGTATGTCCAACAATCAAACTACCCAAGCCACGACAGACGGTCTCGACCTCAGGTAATTCTGGCACTGTTTACTCCAAGTTGATTAAGCCTCTCTATCGTACTTTGATTAGTTGTATAAAGAATCACTTCCATGCCTACATTTTTTGCACCTTCGACGTTTCGGAGGGAATCATCTATAAAGCAACACTCCTTTGTATCAAGTCCTAGCGTACGAGCAGAGTGTTGATAGATCTCAGGTTCCGGCTTAACTATTCCAACGGTACTGGATTCAACAACGCTATCAAACAGGTTTTCAAGCATCCCCGCCGGGAACATTTCGTCTAGCCAACCTTGACCTACATTAGTCAACAAACCGATCTTATACTCTTTCTTCAGTTCAGATATACATCCAACCAGTTCATCATTCAAAATATGCTCTGAGCGCATGTATGATTTCACCTTCTGTACGGGCCAATCGATGATATCTGCTATATGCCTCAAGAAATTATCTTGGTTTATGTATCCTCTGTCGTGCTGTATCCGATAGTCTTCCAGCTCCTCAAGTCGCTCACTAGGTGTAATCGACCGAATATGGTCGAGACTTGATCTAAAAAGAACCCCAAAACAATCAAATATAATCGCCTTTATCATGAACTTATTATACAGCAGCTAAAGCGTCAAACTACTAGACGGGCCTGTAAAAGGTACTAATTTTCTAGAACCGGGTATTTGATTGAAAAACAAATTGTTTAACTGGTCAGTACTTGCTTTTAGAGTACCAATCGAGCCTTTGCAAGATGATGTCCACAATTTTTTTACAGGCTCATCATTTTCGAGTACTTCATACACGTACACGTAGCCACTTGCACAAATTCCTCGTAAATCGTTAGCTTTCTTGTCATCAGGCTGAATACCTACCATCATGTTTGCTTTATCAAGTGCAAACACCAATTGTTCGTATGCACGAATATTATTATCTAGTACTTTGCGTTTATTTAATGTTTCCAGGTAGCCATCGTATACAGCTAGTTCACGTTTTGTCGTTCCTACCGTTAAAGTAAATGACTGGAATTTTTCCTCAGCGACAATCGGACCACGCATAGTCATACGTACACTATTTTTAGCATTTACATTAGTCAGGGCCGATATTCCAGGATCAACAGTCTGTTTGGTGTCTTTGCTTTTATCGGAAAAAATCAACCGTCCAATAGAAATTACAGCCATTACAACCAATACAATTATAATCACTGTTATTAGAAAGGGTAAAAACCTTGAGCCACCTGTTCTTTGCATACTAGAATTGTATCACTTTACGATGGTATTGTCAATGGATATCTCTCGTTCTTGATGTGTTCTGCGCGTCCATTGCAGTCCTTAGTAAATCAATTAGTCTACTACTGTCAAGAAATGCAAAGTCTTTAATATCACCTAGCTCCTTTGTCGATACTCGAAGTAGTGTTGTCCGAACAAAATCATTCTGACTGCCTTTTGTTAGAACTGCATAGCCAAGTAGCTCAGCTGTCAAACGCTCTTCCTCAGTAACCACTCCCTTGCGTTTTAGATCAAGTAGCCTAAAATGGAATGAAGAACGCGTCTTACAGTCTATTCCCATTTTTCTTCCGAATTCGTCCTCGATAGTCATATCTACCCCATGAGCATCCTCGACGCGGTTTGCCATGACTACCGACATTCCAGATTCAGACCTAACAGCTTTATATACGGCAATCTCACGACTTAACCCATGAACAATGGCATCGAACTGCTCATCGGTAAACATTAGACAATTGATCTTTTTACAAAAACTATCCATTAGCTTGTGAATCTTAAGGGTAAAATCTATTAACATGTCGTCAGGTAAAGTTAGTACAGTGTCAACAAAGATATCATTAAATTCAATAAGCTCAAAAAGTCGTGCTTTATGATTACGGTAGCCTCCTTGGTGTCTATCCATCTCAAGTTGTGCTTGCGCAGCACGTGGAGTTGCTAAAACCAACTGTGATATCTTATCTTTTAACCCTTGCTGGCTATTCCTAGCAAGTATCTTTCGAGCCTCGCTGGCAGTCTTAACATCTGTTATGTTTAGATTCATTAACTGCCTGAAGGATTCATCAAAAACATTAGAATCAGCAACATGTTGCTTAGACGCAAACTGTCGTCTTGGTAAAAACCGTCGCCATCTTGGCTTACGTAATATCTCACCACCTATCACAATTCACCCCAGTTCTTACCCACACTTATATCAACCTTTAATTTGATCGGTAGTTCTGGGGCAATTGTTTCCATCGTTTCCTTTAGAATTTTACTAATTTTATCGGCGTTATCTTTTGGACATTCCACCAAGATACTATCATGTATTTGCAAGATTTGCACACCTAGATTATCGATTTCTTTGTCTACTTTTATCATTGCTAGCTTCATTAAATCAGCTTCGGTCCCCTGAATTGGCATGTTTGCAGCCGCACGCTTACCAGCTTCTCGCACCATAAAGTTACTGCTATTTACGTCTGGGGTTGGTCGGCGACGGCCATGAAAGGTTTCAACGTAACCTTCTGTCCTAGCTTTCTCTAGGGTAGTATCGATATAATTACGGATTGGTTTCCTAAGCTTAAAATACATGTCGATAAATCTCTTAGCATCACCAAATGTCATACCGGTATTTTGCGCCAAAGCATGTGGACCCATACCATACAAAACACCAAAATTAATCACTTTAGCATCTCGCCTTTGACTCTTAGTTACCTTGTCTATCGGAATACCATAGACATCGCTCGCGGTCTTCGTATGAATATCAATATCGCCATTAAAATCATCAATCATTTGTTTATCGTTGGCTAAAACAGCAGCTAAGCGTAACTCAAACTGTGAGTAATCAGCACTAACAAAGACATTGTCCTTTTCAGGGATAAATGCTTCACGAATCTTACGGCCAATCTCAGTACGTATCGGAATATTCTGTAGATTTGGATTTATACTACTTAGCCGACCAGTTGCTGCTACATCCTGGTTAAATGTTGTATGCAACCGTGAGCTTTCATCTACCTGCTCAGGCAATGTATCCAGATAAGTATTCTTGAGTTTTGCTAGCTCACGAGTTTGCTCAATCAGCTCGATGATAGGATGCAAACCTCGCAGTTTATCAAGTTCCTTCTGACCAGTGCTATAGCCAGTTTTACCTTTTTTTATGCCAGTAGTTGGTAGCATGAGCTTAGTAAACAGAATCTCTGATAATTGAGCTGGGCTAGCGATATTAAACTCACCACCAGCTAGCTGATACATTTGTTTCTCAAGATCATGATACTTTCTACCTACCTCATCGTTCATTTGACCGAGGAGTCTTGTGTCAAGCTTAATGCCTTGATACTCCATCTTAAACAGATGATAAATCAATGGAAAATCAAACTTGCGTGCAATTTCGGCGACTTTGGGCTTCTCATCAAATGATTTAATTTGCCAACCATAAATTTGACGTATCGCCGCTACCTCTTCAATCGGTAGAACAAGCTCGCCACCGATTAAACCGCCGAGCGTGCGATCACGTCTAAGCGGATCAAGTAAAAACGCTGACTGTCGAATGTCGTGTAAATCACTAAACTGTAGCGTAATCCCCTGTTTTGTTAATTTATGATACAAATCTTTTACATCGTAACTAATTACCAACCCAAACTCTACTACGCGCCAAAAACTACTATCAATATCTTTGACGTTAGTGTGCGTAACTGTTGTTGGCGTAAATGATGCCCAAAGCTCATCATCAACTAGATGAAGCACAAACGGACCATCAATCGTAACCTGAGAAGGCCAAGCTACCTCTTTAAGATTCACCTCGTCGGCTTCATGGAAATATAAGCTTGTATCAGCCACGTCTTGCATATGTTGCGGTAGACGTTTAATCAACGAATGGAATTCAAACTCCTTTAGTTTGCTAGCGACAGCTGGTAAGTCAGTATGATGTATGTCAGCTTCTTTCCAGTCAAGTTCAATCGGTGCATCACAAAAAATCTTAGCCAACTCACGGCTCATGAACGCATTAGTTTTGTCATTTTCTAATTTTAATTTTTGTACGTCCTTGAGATTGTCAATATTTTCATAAATTACATCAAGCGTATCGTAATCTCTCAATAAAGTCTGTGCTGCCTTTGGCCCAATACCATGCACGCCCGGAATATTATCAGACGAGTCACCGACAAGTGCCTTATAGTCAACGAATTGAGTTGTCTTTATGCCATACTTCTGTTCAAACTCAACTTCAGTGAAGCGCATCATATCACTGCCTTTTTTGTTTATATACACTCTAGTATGCGAGTTAAGCAACTGCATCATATCGTAATCACCACTAATAATACAGGTTTCGATTCCCTTACTGGTCGCATCAACTGAAAGAGTACCAATAATATCGTCAGCTTCGTAACTATCGAGCTCTAAAACTGGCCAACCAAAACTATCCAGCAAATCATGAAGCAGCGGTATTTGAACAAAGAAATCATCTGGCGGGCGAGTGCGTCCGGCTTTATAGTCAGGAAAAATTTCCTTACGCTTTGCGGTTGCAGTTTTGGATTTATCCCAAGCCACTACCACATAATCCGGTTTGAGTTGTTTGATTATTTCAATCGCAATACTAGCAAAACCGTATACTCCCCCAGTTGGTGTACCATCTGGTAAACTCAACCCAGGCATAGCAAAATATCCACGATAAAATATACTCATGCCGTCTATAAGTACTAATCGTTTCATGCTTACTATTATAGCGTACTTAGCTATGCTAGATTTAGCTGTCGGACTATTTGCCTGCTATTCCTTTGCGCAGTACCTTGCGTTGCCTTTCGGTCGTAGCACCCCATACTCCACTTAAATAAGGTCTTTTTAGTGCATACTCTTGGCATACCTTTTGAAC
>JAGQNA010000039.1 GCA_020428315.1 Candidatus Saccharimonadota bacterium | reverse complement strand
GATAGTAGCTTGAGGTCATTTAGAGCACGGGTAAATTGCGATAGATTGTGCTCGACTCGCTTTTTATCTATAACAAAACCTGATGTAATGTATTGCTTGAGTGTCGTGGTCGCCCATTTACGAAAAGTCGTGCCTCGGCTTGAACTAATACGATAGCCGACCGCGATAATGGCATCAAGATTATACAGTTTGACGGTACGCTTAACCTCGCGAGAGCCTTCCTTTTGAACTTGTAAGGATTCTTTACAAGTTGACTCTTCGTCCATCTCGCCTTCTTTGTATATACCGGCCAGATGAATGGTGATATTCTGCGGGGTAACATCAAAGATCTCAGCGATTTGCTTTTGTGTCGCCCAAATCGTCTCCAACTTAGCATCGACCGGTAGCTCTATCGCCCCATCGGCCGCCTGGTAAATAACTAGTTTGTTGTCGTCGTTCATGTTTATATTATACTCCAAGACTGAGGCGATGAGCACTGATACGATAGCAAAGCATTTTACGAGGTTAGGTAATTATTTCTTACTATTTTTTTGAACTTCACTCTTTTTTGGCATAATGGCGGCTAAGACTACGTAGGCAACTAATCCGGGTACGACACCGGTGATTATAGAAATGAAAGCATAACCTGCTCGCACTAAGGTTGGATCTTGGTCAAAGTATTCGGCTATTCCAGCGCAAACGCCTTCTAGTTTTCTATCGTCTTCTGATTTGTATAAGAGTTTCTTCATATACCTATGATATCAAAAAAATATTATTATAGTATGCTGGCGTAAGATTTTTGTGTGACTATTATGTGGTCGATCAACTTAATGCCAACTAGTTCGCCGGCTTCCTGGAGTCGCTCGGTGACGGCTCTGTCGGCGTCGCTGGCTTGTAAATTACCACTGGGGTGGTTGTGCGCCACGATGATACTGGCTGCGCGGTCGGTAATGGCGTCGGCGAAAACTTCGCGTGGATGGACGAGACTGCTGGTAAGCGTGCCGATGGTAATAATGCGTTTTGCAATTAGTCTGTTGGCGCCGTCGAGTGTAATGCAAACAAAGTACTCTTGTTTTTTATCACGAATATCAGTGAGCTGTGCGGCTACTTTTTCGGGGTTGTCAATAATTGGGCGCTCAGGTACTTCAAATTGTCGTCGCCAGAGTTCAAAGCTGGCCATGATACCGGTGGCTTTGGCGGGTCCAAGTGATTTGATGCCTAGTAGGTCATCATAAGTTATTTCACTTCCCTTCTCTTTAATTAGTCTCTGGACATCATGGGAAATTTTGGTGACATCAGATTGTTTGTTACCGCTACCGATTATAGCCATGAGCAACTCGTAATCACTGAGCGATTCTGCGCCTTTGGTCTGTAGCTTCTCTCGTGGACGCTGATCTTTGCGTCTATCCGAAATCTTCATATGCATATTATAACTCAAGACAGAGGTGCTATATTTTGTAATAATTTTGTTTGGAATTTATAACAAAACAAAGTTTTGATTGATTAATTTAATTCAAAGTAACACCGGGTGTGTGAAATGAAAAAAACCAGGCCAATGGACCCGGATTATTCCCTAATTTGGCTGGGGCTTGTGGATACGTTTCAGGAAGAACTCGAAGTTCTGCTTGTAAGTGAATCTAGAAACTTTTCGATAGCTGTGTTGTTTTGAAGAATATGAACGTTTTCGTCAGCTGATGGAATCTCAAATGCTGACTCAAATTCTTGCATTTGCTGGAGGCTAATTAACCTTCTTCCCGGAGTGTCTCCTTTGTCTTTATTTTCTTCACGACGACGCAGTCGCTCATCTCTTGGTGTATCCATGAATACCACACTATAATTCGCTCCGTATCTCGCTGCTTTTTCCTGAAATTTTCTTCTCGTTTCTCGTTTATGGTTAACGAAATCAATAACCACATTGAAGCCTTTTGGTAATAGCTCGTCTAACATCATGAGTGCTATCTCATTCATCTGATTATTATCGACGTTGAATTCTTTTTTTAATTTTGTTGCCCAGAAGTGCAAGAAGTTCTGTTCTTCGATTTTTTCTGCCAAATACGATTTACCCGCATACTGCAGTCCAACGAGCACCAACAAAGTAGGTGAGCTTACGGGCTGTTTATCGACTGTTAAACGTTGGCTGTACTTTTTACCTATATTCGTAATATCCATAGTTACATCATACCAAACAAAAAATGACGAATTATCGTCATTTCGTAGTACTTATGCTTGGCTGAGCGTGACGGTCTGAAACCTTGCAACAGGAGAAAATGAGACAAATGAGACACGAAACGGCTAGTTTTGAGTGTGTCTCACTATTCTTTGACTTCTTCGGCAATTCGTGACACAAGTGCTTGACGATACTCACCATTAAAGTCATGGTTTCCAGGTATCTGTATCAGCTCAATACTTTCATAAGTTTGGTCAAAATTCGTCATACCTAGCACC
>JAGQNA010000038.1 GCA_020428315.1 Candidatus Saccharimonadota bacterium | reverse complement strand
CTCAGTACACCTATACGGAAAATCGCCAACTAAAATTGATCGTAAAATGGGCCATATAAATGTGGTTGCACGGAATCTAAAAATCGCACAAGATAATGCCAATAAAGCGATCGAGAAGTTATCTATATGATAAGTCAAATTGTTTTTGACTGGAATGGAACATTGCTTGCCGACTCACATGTTCGCCATAGACTACATTGTATAACCTTAAATAAACTTGGCCATGCGGGGCTTAGCTTTAATGAATACCAAGAAAAATTTTTCATTCCAATTACTGATTACTATAGCTCACTAGGTATCTCTGCCGAGAAAGTAAAAAAACATGGCCGTCAGGCAACTGAAGAGTTTCATACCAGCTACGAAGCGCTTGCTGCAAAATGCCGAACTAGAGGTGGTGCACGAGATACGATCAAAAAAATCCATCAACAAGGTATCAAAACGATTATCCTCAGCAACCACACCATCGAGGGGATTAACATACAGCTCAAAAGACTCAATATGCAAGATTTGTTTGACACGATTCTTGCAAATGATAATATACACACCTCAACCGTTAGAGGCAAAAAGGATATGTTGTCAGATTATATTAAACTCCACAAGCTAATGCCATCGGAATTAGTAATTGTCGGTGATACTGTAGAAGAAACTCACATTGGACACGATCTTGGCCTACATTCGGTTGCGATTACTGGTGGAACTCATTCGAAAAGACGATTGGTTTCAGCAAACCCTAGTATTGTAATTTCAAATTTATATGATTTAATAAGAGTATTGGAGAAATTATGATAAAAGTAGGTATTATTATGGGTTCAGACTCTGACATGGATATCATGCAAGAGGCTGCTAGCATACTGAATGATTTTGAAGTTGAACACGAAATACGAATTATTTCAGCTCACCGCACGCCCGACCTAATGGATGAATATGCCAAACAGGCTAAGTCCAGAGGTCTACAAGTAATAATTGCTGGGGCTGGCGGTTCGGCACATTTACCAGGTATGACTGCGTCACATACGACCTTACCAGTTATTGCAGTACCAATCAAGAGAAATCCCGCGGACCACGAAGCATTGTGGAGTAATATCAAGATGCCGCCCGGTGTACCACTAGCGACTATGCCTGAAAATGGTGCTAAAAATGCTGCACTTCTAGCTATTGAGATATTAGCAATCAATGATATATCTGTTGCTAAGAAGTATGAATTATTTCGAGCAAAACAATACAATGAAGTGGTGGAGAAAGATTCGCAGTTGAACCACAGTGAGTAACAACAAATTCTCAGAAGCACAATTTTTTGGACAGGATTTTGACGGTACCATTGCAGATACATTAAAGAATCCAGCATGGGGATACGGTGTTGAGGCAGCGACAAACATTGCCATAGGGGACACTCTAAAAGTGACAGATATTGGCAAGCTTAGGGATCAAGGCGGACTACAGAATCGAGCTCCACTTGAAATCATCCAATTACTCAGACCTAAACTAAATCCAGAAGAGCAACAACTGCTTTGCAATAAACTCGTTGAAGCCAAGCTCGAAGTACTCATGAACCAAATATCATTGACCTGGCCAGAACCGATGCCTGGATATATAACTTTTATCGAAATACTACGCAAGAAGCAAGATGCAGGAGAGCCAATTAATGACATCGTCATCTCCTCTGGGCACAAGAAGTTTATTACAAAAACTTTTGAAACTACTTTCGGTATTAAGCCACCAAAAATTATTCTAGCTCAAGAGGCAATACAGCGTACGGCTACAAAATATGGTGAAGCTATGCCTGTTAAGCCTTCCCCTCGCCTGATGGTATATGCGTACAACCGATGGCGTGAACAGCATAGCTTGCCAGGACTAGACGAAATCAATCCAGACGACCTCCCTCGTATGCGCTATATTGGCGACGACCCTATAAAAGATGGCCAGATGGCAGAAGTAAGTGGAGTACAATATTATCAAATCAATCCCGATACCTCTAAGCAGACTTGGGAACATCTAAGTAAGATAGTGCAAAATAGGCTATGAATCAATGGTATGTGATAGCAGGTGGACCAGGTTGTGGCAAGACCACAACAGTCAACGCCTTAGCTAAGCGTGGATACAAAACTGTACATGAGGCGGCTAGGGCTGTAATAGAGGAGGCAAATGCAGCCGGTGTCACTACCGAAGAACTCCGTAAAGACGAACCAGCTTTTCAGGATTCGATACTTCAACGAAAGCTTAAGATTGAAGATACTCTAGACCCAAATGAAATTACAATATTTGATCGTGGGCTTCATGACACTGAGGCATACGTTATTGCCTACAATATACCAATCAGCGCTGCGATCAAATCAGCTCTCAGTAAGAATCATTACAAAAAGGTCTTTATCCTCGACGAACTTATAGTGTATGAGCAAAACGACAGTCGTATTGAAAATCAAAAGATGGCAAACTATATACACAAACTACATATACAGGTTTATCAGAGGTATGGCATGAAGCCTATTATGGTACCGGTAATGCCTGTTGAAGATAGGGTGGATTTCATAATCGAACACATTGAAAATTAAGGATAGATGTTTGCCAATCGTGTAATTGTCTCGTATAATTAAACT
>JAGQNA010000037.1 GCA_020428315.1 Candidatus Saccharimonadota bacterium | reverse complement strand
TCCACCGTGTATATACCTAATTTGTCGGGGTAATTTCGCCAAGTTTTTTGGCTTCTGTATCACCCTTCAATGACTGGTTGTAAGTTTTCGTCATCCACCTCGGCTTTATGCTTAGGCAGCCATTTGAATGCGGCAAGCGTTGCGACCACAAGGATTATTGCTGCGATAATCATAGCGGAAGTTAGTGCATCCATCCAAACTGCTTTGGCATCATTGGCCAGCATCATACCGTTCGGACCGATTTTTTGTGCTGCTATAAGTGCCCCTGCGAGTGAATTGCTTGCGACAGCTTGAACTTGCTCGGGCAATTGAGTAAGGAATTGCGTAATCTTGTCACTATAAGCCGAGCTGAGAATAGAACCCAAAACAGCAATTCCTAAAGCCCCGCCTAGCTCCCTAGTCGTATCGTTCATTGCCGAACCCATTCCCGCTCTGTTCTTCGGTATAGCCGACATCATCATATTTGTAGATGGGGTCATCGTAAGCGACATACCTACTATAAGTATGGCCATACTCCCGAATATTTGCCAGTAACTAGGTAACGTAGGCCACTGAGCCATCACTATAAAACCGATTGCCATAATGAGTAAACCCGTCGAAACAATCCAGCGCGTTCCAAACTTTTTTACAAGTGTCGGCACCAATGGTGCACTGATAACCATAATGAGCATTATTGGAAGTAGGCGAAGTGATGATTGCAAAGGCGAAAGTCCCAGCACCAACTGGAAAACCTGACTTATAGAGAAGAAGATGCCCATCAATCCAAAGAAGGCCAATGTGATAGAAAGAGCAGCGATTGAGAAACTCGGGTTTTTAAACAACTTCATATCAAGCATCGGATGCTCTAGCTTGAACTGACGACGAATAAACATAAAGCCTGCCAGTATGCCTATAGCAAGTGCTGCCATTACGGAAGAGTGAGTAATGCCCTGTGATGGGGCTTCAATTATCCCATAGATGATACCAAGAAGTGCAACTGTAGATAAAAAACCACTCGGCACGTCTACTGGTGTCTGTTTTTCGTCACGTGACTCAGGTGTGAGTAACTGGTTGAATAGTAGGGCAATTAAGCCTAGCCCGGCACTGAAAAAGAAGACTGAGTGCCAAGAGTAGTGCTCAATTAAAAAGCCTGTGGCAATTGAGCCTAAAGCGATGCCCCCACCTGCGATACCTGTCCAAATGGCAATTGCTCTAGGTCGTTCCTTTTTGGGAAAGACATTTTCAATGATAGACAAGGTAGTAGGCATTATCATAGCGGCAGAGATACCCATTACAGCTCGTGCCAATATAAGTTCACTTCCTGTATTGGCTGCTAGTGCCGCATATAACGTCGAGATAATAAACCCAACCATACCTAACTGCATAACTTTCTTGCGACCGTATCTATCTGCAACTGCACTAGCAGTAAATAACAACCCTGCAAAAAGAAGTGGGTATATCTCAACAATCCAAGTTATCTGAAGAGAACTTAGGCTTAATTCTCGTGCTAGGATTGGGATAATCTGATTAAGACTTGTGTTGCCGATGCTTACTAAGAGTAAGCTGGTGCACATCGCAGCGAGTATTTTCCAGCGTCGCTTATAAATTGCTCTCGGTATTCCATCAATGTTTGTGTCATTCTCGGTTTTCATATACCTATTGCCCCATACCTTTCATTACTATTTCTTGTATACGTTTGTTCTGATTGGTAATATTTTCTATTTCTGACGCAGATAAATCAGAAAATATGTCAGTCAAAACTTTGTTAATACGACTCTCTAAACGTTTAACTTTGGCTCGTCCGTTCTCTGAAACTTCTATGATAGACTTACGCCTATCCTCTTTTGGAACAGTCCGTATCAGATACCCCTTTACCACAAGCTCATTGACCATCCTGCTGATGGCTGCTTCTGTATGGAAAAAATCTCTAGCTATCTGTCGCTGTGTGCATCTCTCGTGGTAGTACACGTAGTGCAACAGATGATAGGCAGCGTATTGCAGGTCGTTAACATCAATAAAAATGTCTTGTATTAACTTAAATATCAGCTTATTTGTTTGTTTATACACATCAACAAATTGTTCAATTGACGCATTCTTACTAGACATAGTAATAATTTAACAAAACAAACTTTAACTAGTCAAGCATTGTAAGCTAAATTGTAAACCGCTGCCATTTTTCCAAGTCTGGCGTATATTTAGCACCTGTGTAAACGTAAATGCCGTCATTACGCTTATTGAGAATACCGCCCGACAACTTAGCACCGTCAGAGTTTTGAGCTTTTATGTAGGCTTGCAGAGCATCGGACTTGTCGTAAGTCGGCTGCTCAGTAACTGTGCGACCAGCCTTAGTATCGTATATGCCAATACTGCCATCGCTATAACGAACAATATAGTCAGGATAGAAGTTAGCGAGCTTAGTCAATTTGGTTTCTTCATCAACAGTCTGATAGCTCAGGGCAAAGTATTGCTGCTGTGCCTCGCCGTTCTTGTACCACCATTCAACTTTGTCGCTATCTTCAAGCATTTGTTCAAGGTACTTTTCAGGCTCTGAGCGGTCTTTGCGTAAGTAGCATTGTTCGTAAGGGTAATACTTGGCTTGTACTAGCTCATAGTTGTCGCCAAACATATCTGTTTCAGGCAAGCTAAATACGCTGTGCGTAGTGGTTTTCT
>JAGQNA010000036.1 GCA_020428315.1 Candidatus Saccharimonadota bacterium | reverse complement strand
TAATTGGAAAGACAGCGTCTAGCCCGGCCGCTAACTAGTGTTAAGTAATGATTGCATGGTATAATTAACAATTAGTTTATGTTGCAACCAAAGAAACATTTTTGGGGTAAAAAACCCGGTTTTGACATCGGTGATGTATTGCACGTTTTGGTCAATATCTCTTTTGTGGCAGTCATTTATCTAATGGTTCAGTATTGGCACTTGGCATACTTGGCTGTAGTAATAATATTCCTTAGCAAATGGCGTGTATTGGCTGTTCAGCCAAGGTTTTGGCTGCCTAATATTAAAGCTAATATGGTTGATTTGATCGTGGGAGTGAGTACGGTTGCTTTGATTGCCAGTTCTCCAGCCGATTGGATAGCTATTTTCTGGACTGTACTATATATCGCTTGGCTATTATTCTTAAAGCCTCGTGAACATAACGTACTAATTGGCATACAGGCATTATGGGGCGTGATAATAGGGATGATTGCAGTATTCACAATGATAGATTTCATAAAGTTACCGGTGTTTGTAGTTGCGCTAGTTTGGATTGTGGCTTGGGCATCAGCTAGACATTTCTTTAGTAATTACGAAGAGCCTCATTACCGTACACTAAGTATTGTATGGGCATTGATGGTGGCAGAGATAGCATGGTTTGGTTTGCATTGGGTCCAGTACTACTTTGTATTTGATGTTAAAATCTCTGTAGTTGCTGTTATTGTTGCAATTCTATCACTCGGAAGTGCTGGTATATATCATTCGTATAAACATAACTCCTTAAATAAGGCGATTATTGTTGAAAATGTGCTTTTTGTCACAGCTTTATTGGCTGTGGTGATGGCTACATCTGGTTGGGTTGTAAATCTTTAAATTTAGCAGGAGGGTGTTGGTGGAGAATCAGACGAATTTAAGTGAAAACAAAGTAGATGAAAGCAAAGCGGTCGATACTAAAATAAGTAACAAAAGACACAGTTCTAAAAAAATATTGGCAGTGGTCATTACTAGTTGTTTTTTTACTGCTGTATTTACAGTAGGGGCGATGTCGGCTGCCTTTTTGCTCGGTAGGGCAGAAAGTGAAACGAGTTTAAGTCAAACCAGACAAACTGTTGTGCAGGAAGGCGAAGTGATTGCTGATGTAGCTCAGAAGGTTAGTCCTAGTGTCGTTTCTATTGTTACGGAGCAACAGTCACAAGTAAGCAGTGGATATTTCGGGTCCAGAACTCGCAAGAGTCAAGCGGCGGGTACCGGATTAGTCATTGATTCTAACGGTCTGATACTTACAAATAAGCACGTAGTGCCAGAAGGAATTACGGCTTTAAGTGTCGTAATGAATGATGGTGTTAGGTATGAGGATGTAGAGGTTGTCGGCCGCGATCCACTAAATGATCTAGCGATAATTAAGGTTAAAAGTCCAAAAAATTTTGTTAAAGCTACACTAGGTGATTCAGATAGAATGCGAACTGGTCAAAAAGTTATCGCTATCGGAAATGCATTGGGACAGTTTCAGAATACAGTAACATCGGGCATTATCTCCGGCATGGGTAGGCCTGTTGAAGCGGGAGATGAAAGCAACCAGACAATGGAGCAATTAACTAATTTATTCCAAACTGACGCAGCAATAAACTCTGGAAATTCTGGGGGTCCACTGCTTAATTACAACGGCGAGGTGATTGGTATCAATACCGCTGTCGCAGCAGATGCAGAAAATATAGGGTTCGCAATCCCGGTTAATGAAGCCAAGGGGATTATTGCTAGCGTAGTAGAAACCGGTAAATTTTCTAGACCATTTTTAGGAGTCAAATTTGTAACTCTAGACCAATCTGTTGCTAAAGAGCTGAAGTTAGATATTTCAGAAGGTGCTTATATAGGCACTGAAGGTGACTCAATTGTGGCTGGTAGTCCAGCAGAAAAGGCTGGCATAAAGCCTGGTGATGTAATAACTAAAGTGAACAATACCAAGCTTTCTGCGCGAAATCAGCTCACGAGTGTTATTAGTAGATTTAGAGTTGGACAAGAAGTGACGTTAACTGTCGTAAGATCTGGAGAAGAACTCAAGCTTAAGACCATTTTGTCTGAAGCGCCAAAATTATAGAACAGTTATTTTTTAAGTTTAGGACTAAACGCTTGCACAAGAGTATTTGTAGTCGTGAGTTGATACCCAGATTCTGTAGCCATTTTTTGTAGACTTTCATGTTGCTCTAGAAGACTTTCTGTAATAATAAGAGTGGGTTTGTGTGGAGTTATATCGATAGCCCCCCAGAGTGCGCGATAGTGATTCAACCCGTCATTTCCTGAAAATAATGCTAGCTCAGGTTCTTTAGTAATCTCTTCGGAAGTAATCATGCCGTCAGGTACGTAAGGGAGGTTGGCGGTCACAACATATGGGCGGGTACTCGGCATGTTTGGGATGTCATTTTTAGTAATATCCATCTCTCTCCACTGTACTTGAGTATTGTGAATCCGTGCATTTTTGCGCGCTATTTTTAAGGCACTTGAGGAGATATCAATACCAGTTACATGTACATGGGGTAGTTCCTTTTTTAGGGTGATTGCAAGGCAGCCAGAGCCGGTACCGACATCAATAACTGTATTTATATCATTATTTTTTGCTGCATCCAGTACCATCTCAATGATTACCTCAGATTCTGGCCTAGGTATTAAAACATCTTTATTAACAAGAAACCGACGACCATAAAACTCTTTTGAGCCAATTATGTAGGCAAGTGGGATTCTTTTTTCTCGCTGAGTAACAAATTCACTCAATTGTTCGAGGTTTTGTTTAGGTATAGCCGCCTCGTTATTTGCCAATAGCCATTCACGACTTGCACCTAGTGCGTGTTCAAGCA
>JAGQNA010000035.1 GCA_020428315.1 Candidatus Saccharimonadota bacterium | reverse complement strand
ATTACAAGACCAATCAGAGTATTTAAAAAATATACAAATAGCGCCAGGTAAAAAAACTACGCCGGAATGCTATTCTTTAAGTGCTCCAACAAGGCTTAAGGATGGCGGGCTAGTAACAAAGCATAAGATTTGTTCGTCCTGGGATGTGATAATTATCATACACTAGGTTTACACATTACACTAACAACCTATACAAGTGAATTATAGGCTTGTAGCTTGGTACGGGGTCTTATAAACAGGCGTTCATTGTATACAAACCTTATTAGGCTTGCTAGAGAAAAGATTAAAAGTAAGTTGAAATAACTTACTTTTTCTTAAATTCCCTTTCGTATCGTTCAAGGATTTCATCGGTATTCCACGATGTAATATCTTGGCTAGCGTGCATACGATAAAACGCTTCTTCTTTATCAATTTTTGAACTATCAACATACCAAGGTTGGTGTTTTGCGGTGTAAGGTCTGCCAGTTCTAATGCTTGGATGTAGCATATAGTAGTCGGTATAAGGTTTGTATAGGGCAAACGTTGTGTCGACTCCTGCTTCATAGACGCCATCTTCAAGAGGCGTGTTCCAAAATTGCTTTTCCCAGTTAATAACCTGATCCTTAAGCTTGTAGTGATCGGGGATGTCGTCTATCTGAAGACCGAAACCGACCTTTTGATAATTAATGTTCTTTCGATGAAGTTGGTAAAAATATTTTATTGCGTCTAGTGGTGCATCTTTGTCGGGTATAACGTCAGGGTCTGTTACGATATAGTACTCTGATGGAAAGAGTGTTTTTGCTATCCCTTGTATCCATACGACAGTGTGACCAACGTTCTGACCTGTTCTTATAACCTGATAAGGTGTTTTAGCGAAGTATTGAAGTAAGGGCGGGTAAATTGAGTCATTGTCGATGAGGATGACATTCTTCATATTAGCTGATTCAAGCCAGGTAATAAGTTGCTTCAATGACGATACTCGGTCACGACATATAATAAATACAGGCGTGTTTTGCCAACTATTTTTATTAATGGCCGTAGTAGCTTTACGAATAAGTTCGGCTTCACGTTTTTCTTTATCAAAACCACTCTGTTTTGCTTTCACTACTTCATTACTGATATGCTTTAATTCAACTGCAAGCTCTTTACGATTCAGCTTTAACGCTGCAAGCAGACTATTGCGAATCCTCGCTAGTTTAAGGCGATGGGGTATGTCGTTAATAAATAACCAGGTACTAAGGTTGTGCAGCTGGTACAAGCGATAGTATCGCTCAAGTAGTTTATTGTAGCGTGTATTTTTTTGCTTTTGATTGTTATAGGTATGTAGTGTTAGCTTGATATATTGTTTCGTATCACCTGTTATATTGTGAGCGTCTAAGTAGTGAGGTGTATTACGTTGATGTATATGTGCATCATGAAGGCGAGAGGTAAAGCAGTAGAGATTATTCAGGCTTGATTGTAGTTTGCTATTGTCAAGCCCGCCGTAAAGCGCGAGAAGGCTCTTTGAGATACAGATAGCATTGTTGTTTATGTATAAACTATAGCCATCATGCTTGATATGTAGGCACGCTTCATCAACGCTCTCGGGTGAAGGAAGGGTATGATCCAAAACTATAAACCATATAAAATCCTTTGAGGCAGAAAGCCACCCTATATTAAGAGGGTTTGTCTTTGATTGACCGGTGTTGACAGCTATCTTTACATTGAGCATATTAATTTGAAATTTGACTAGCTGGTTCTGTAGGTTCTTTATCTCTTCTGTTTTGCAGACAAATATAATTTCCGAATTGTAGTGCTTAAAAGCAATATTTTTAATAAAGTCTGATAGCTTATTAACAGTATTTATATACTCAGAAATATTACATACAAATGATATTCCCGTCTGTTCGATCTTTAGTCTATCGGCGAGGCTATAGCCTCTACTATCTCTGAGTAGGTGTTTCTTGCGACTCGCGGCCCACCTTGGCCAGCTGAAAATATTTTTACCGAGAGCTCTACTGAGTGCTTTGTTCATGATTTTTTCATCATTATTTTTTGATCGTTTTATAAGATGATTGTAACTGCCACGTAGTGTAGTTTTTGTGTATAATCGAATAAAACGTGCGAGATCACGAGCTGGAAGGTGGCGCATTCCGTATACAAAACGGTTCTTAAAAAGTTGATGGTATTGAAAATAACTTGATGAGCTAGCACCATTTTTATGCCATATCCTCAAAGATGGGCTATAAACAACCGCGTAGTTATGGGCTTGGATGCGCGCAAAAAGATCACTCTCCTCGTAATATGCGAACATAGGATCGTAGAAGTACCCTGATTTTTCCAGTGCTGACTTTCGTATGATCATTGCAGACCCAGATACCCAGTTGACCTCATGATTGTATCCTGCGTCATTTTGCTTAAATACGCCTTCCATCGTGAATCGGTTGATAGTTTGAAATGCGTAAAAAGGCGCGGTATTGTCGTATATTTGCTCAGGCGTATTCCATTGATATGATCGTCCGCCAACAACAGCGATATCGGTGTCTTTATTGAGGATATCTATAGCATTTTCAATGTAGTCATCATTGACGACGGCATCATTATTAAGGATAAAAATAAACTCACCTGTGGCGTGTTTGATACCATCGATATGGCCACCAGTGAACCCGCGATTCTTGGGATTTTCGACAAGAGTAATGCCCGTTACTTTGCGAAGTACCTCTTTTGAATCATCAGTAGATCCGTTATCGAGAACAATAATCTCGGTATTTTTATACGTTTGTTTTTTTAGAGAATGAATACATTCAATAGTGTCCCGAGACCTGTTCCAGTTAAGAATAACGACACTGACGAGAGGTTGTTTTGGTGGAGTTACTTTTCTCATGTTTAACGGATAATTCGCTTTATGGTCGTCTTAACTTTCTTTGGCAGTAAACGTTTTGCTGTTTTTG
>JAGQNA010000034.1 GCA_020428315.1 Candidatus Saccharimonadota bacterium | reverse complement strand
CCTTTTGGGGAGTAGATAAACATGCGACGACCAAAGAGGTCAATATTGAGTTGTTCAGATGAAATTTCCTCGCCGTCACGTAGCTTACTGGCAATTTCCTGTAGTTGTGTAATCCATTGGAGCTGACTAGGTAGTTTCTCGCTCTGACGTTTCGCATAATTGGCTGTTGATTTTTGCTCGTGATAATGAAAACTAGCAGCAAGACCGCCTTCAGCGTATTCATGCATAGACTTGGATCGGATTTGAAATTCTACAATCTGTTTACTGGGTGTTAATACAGTAGTATGAAGACTTTGGTAGCCGTTTGTTTTAGGGACGGCAATGTAGTCTTTGATCCTTTCTAGCATGGGCTTATACATACTGTGTAAGATACCAAGAGTTCGATAGCAATCTGCTTGATTATCAACGATAATACGTAAAGCCATAAGGTCATAGATATCATCTATGTTACCATCGAAACGCTGTAGCTTACGCCATAAGCTATATATACTCTTAACACGTCCGTCCATACTGTAAGGTATGTTTTCATTTTTGAGTCGTTTCTCTACATCTTGGCGAATTTTTCCAAGCTTTCGAGTACTTTTTCCAAGTCGTTTTTTCATGAGATTTTTTGATTTTTCAAATTCTTTCGGGTTGACATAGCGAAATGCCAATTCTTCAATTTGCATTCGTGGCCCACCCATGCCAAGCCGATCAGCCATTGGAGCAAAAACCTCAAGACTCTCTCGTGCAATTTTCTTTTGCTTTTCGGCTGGCATATGCTCAAGGGTCTGTAGGTTATGAAGCCGATCTGCAATTTTAATAATAACTACACGCACATCTTTTGCTACAGCGATTAACAGCTTAGATAAATTATCTTTAGTCTGGGGTAGATAGTTTTTTAAATCTTTCATGCCACTCCTGGCTTGTCCAACTTTGGTGACTCCTTCGACTAAAAATGCAATATTCTTCCCAAACTCTCGCTCTAAGTCTTCAATCTGAAGCGAGGTATCTTCTACGGTATCGTGCATAACTCCGGCAACGATTGAATCAATGTCCATGCTCCAATCGATAAGGATTGAGGCAACGGCAAGCGGGTGAGTAATGTAGGCATCGCCACTCCTCCGAAATTGCCCCTGATGGGCTGAACTGGCTGTAGTAATTGCTCTGTCTAGGAGCGCCACCTCTTGTTCTGAATAGTGTAGCTTGGCTTTGGCAATTACGGCGTCTTTGCTCATGCATTTAGTATACATCACAAACAACTCAGACGGCTTTTATAGCTTGTAGCTAGTCAATGAACATTGCTCGTCGGCCGTTTGTTGAAGCGATATCTACAAGTGCATCTAGATCGTAGAAGTGCTGTGCCTCAAGTAGAAAACGAAGCTCGGTCCACATGTCACCGTCAGTAAATGGCTTATACAAGTCTTGAATGCCATCGGTGCCCAGTGCGACGATTAATCCTGCTTGAATCATTTCTTTAACAGGCGTAACAGCGTTATGGATTGGTCCAATTATATCGTCTGGTTTACCTGCTACCCAGCTATTGTCTATCCATGCACATGGACAGGCGATGACTATAATTTCTGCTTGTTTCATCTGTTCATAAAGGCGCATGCGATAATTGCGTGGCTGAGAGCCAATTGATATGCAATGAATGGCTACAACCCTGCCTTGGTAACTGTGTTCAATAGTTTTTTTAACAAGTAGTTCTGTATCTCTCTGGTCAGGCATATTTAGCTGATCGACATGAACATGAAGTGGCTTCCCGCCATTTTTTTTACCTACTTCAAATAACACATCGAGATGCTCAGCTTCATGACCGGCATCCTTTTCAGGTAACCCGCCAATAAAATCAACAAATTCCGCACCTATCTCAAACCATTTTCGTGCCTCAGTATCCAGAACTCCCTTGACAACTTGATTTATAAACCGTAGCGTGATCTTATCGCCGTGTGATTGCTTAAGTAGCTTAGCAGCTTCGATAGCCTTATCCTCAACTACAGGGTCAGAATCGATAAATGAGGCTAGGGCTTGGACACCTTGGGCAATCTGCATATCGACCACTCTAACCATATTTTGATAGATATCCTCGACTGATGCATTCTTTTTAAACTCATCGGGAAGGTGCCATTTTTCCATCAATGGCTTATTGACAAGTGAAAAATTTTCCTCATCGAGTACGTAGGCTCTGTCAATATGAGCATGGGCGTTTACCCAACCTCCACGTTCAGCAATTCGATCGATGAGCAGTTGCTTAGGATTAAATGTGTGACGTGACATTATTTGGACTCCATTTCTAAAATATTTATTAAACAGTGTATTCCGCCGCCAGCCTTATTAAATTCGCTAACATCTACCTCGTGCACTAGTATATCAAGTTTATGTAGCTTGTGTATGAACGACGGTAATCCTGACTGGATAACTGCGTTTTTACCACTTATGAACGAGTTTGCAGCATAGCCAGCTGCTTCCTCGTGACTGAGCTCTAGCAGGACTGGTGTACTGTCTTTTAACCTAGCTATAGATGACTTACTGAAGGCTGGTGGGTAGTAAAAGATAGTTTTATCATCTATCACCAGTAAACAGGTGTCAAGATGATAATATCTTGAGTCAATTAACTCTAGCCCAATCGTATCAATATCAAATCTTTTGTTTAGTTCGCTACAAGTTTCTGGGCTAGTGCGAAATCCGGTGCCGACAAGAAGCTGACCCCTAAAGAATAGTGCATCTCCACCTTCAAGAGAGAAAGTGTCACTCAGAGATCGTAGACGAAACCCATGATTACGAAACCACTTACGATAATAAACTCGTTCTTGCTGGCGTTCGGAATAGTGAAAATTTGCTAACAGTACACTATCTTTCATGATAATACCCTGGTCAGTAGTAAATACCATGTCAGGCGTGTTGGGCTTTTGGTCGATAATATCAACGTTGATACCGAGCTGTCGTATCTTCGCAATCAATTTA
>JAGQNA010000033.1 GCA_020428315.1 Candidatus Saccharimonadota bacterium | reverse complement strand
AATTGTAAATCTGCTAAACTAGTAGTAGATGGTTGCTAGAGGGAACAGTACAACCAATAGGGGGGCGTTACAACATTCTGTCGATGTTTCACAGATTGGGATAGTTGCTCATGAGCTAAAATCTCCACTCGCAACAATTCGTCAACTAAGCTTAGAAATGCAGGATGACAGCTTAAGTGCTGCTGAGCGACGACTTATCGCAGAACAAATTGAACATATTAGCGAGCGCGCGTTAAGATTGAGCAGTGACTTGGCAGCTAGTTCAAAGCTTGAGTCTCGGCAATTTCCAACTACCGTAATTGACGCAGGTTCGCTTTGTAACAGGGTGTTGACCGATATTAGACCGATATTTAGAGCTAATAATCGAAAAATTGGATTAAAAACATCAACACATAAGCATTTGATATCTGGAAACTATAACTTATTGCACCGTATTTTGATAAACTTTACAGATAATGCACTACATTACACAGATGAAGCAAGTGTTATAACGCTATACACTGAGCTACGGAAGAAAGATTCCGTTTATCGTGTTGGTGTGCGTGATTGCGGAAATAGATTGCCAGATAATATTTGGCAGTCAATGAAAAAGAGACACCAAGTAGATAGAATCACACAAGTTAATTTACAAAGTAGCGGGTTGGGTTTATCAATCGCCCATAGATTTGCCGATGTTATGGGTGGCCGAATTGGTGCGATTCGACACCGCGACGGAGCTTCATTTTATATCGATATGCCACTATCTGAGCAGGTAAGTTTGTTATGAGCAACCAGATTGTCGTTGTAGAAGACGATACGGTATTAGCCAGTTTCTATACACGAATCATGAAAAAGAAGGGCTATGAAGTGCGTGTTTCTCATGATGGTCCTGATGCGATTGAGCTAATTGATGAGGTTAACCCTGACGTCATTATTTTAGATATATTACTAGAGAGCACTACCGGATTTACGTTACTACATGAACTTCAGTCTCACGATGACCTTGCGAGGATTCCAGTCATAGCTATTACTAGTCTCTCGAAAGAAATAGAGCAAATTGACCTGGAGAGGTATGGAATAAAGAAATTGTTAGACAAAGAAACGATGACACCAGAATCTATACTGCAAACTATTCAAAGTCAGCTACATGGATAATAATCTACGAACAAAAGCTGTTGTATTACATCGCACTAATTATGGTGAGTCAGATAGGATACTGCAATTATTGACAGAACACGGTCGTTTTTCGGTTTTAGCAAAAGGGGCAAGAAAAGAGAAAAGTAAGTTGGCTGGCGGCATTGAAATGTTCTGCTTGTGTGATGTGACAATACGAAAAGGTAAGGGTGAGATACATAGTCTGACTAGCGCGCGTACAGAACTAGTCTGGCATAATTTTTTAAATAACTATGAACGCATGCAATTTAGCTATGAGGTAATAAAGCAAATTAATCGAGTAACTAGTGCTGTTGACGATATAGACTTCCTTGAGCTGCTTATACAGTGTCTAACGAATATCAATGATATATTGCTAGATATAAGGCTAGTAAAAATATGGTTTTGGATACAAATCGGAATATTGGTGGGGACAGGTCTTAATTTAAGCATTGACAGCAGAGGTCATAGACTAGAGGTGGGTAAAAATTATGATTTTGATTTATCCCAGAGTTCTTTTGTAGAGTCGATAAGTGGTAAATTTACTGCAGACCATATCAGGCTACTACGAGTATTATCTGCAAATGGTCCGCATGTGGCACAAAGGGTAATTGGACTAGAGGAATTAATAAACGACTGTCTATGGGTTGCTGAGAGGTCAATGTCGCACTAGATAGCGTATGGGTTATGGTATAATTATTCAGATTGGAATAATTATGAGTGTAAATTTAGAAAAATTAACAAGCTTAGCTAAACGGAGAGGCTTTATATATCCAGGAAGTGATGTGTATGGTGGCTTAAGTGGTACTTGGGATTATGGCCCGCTTGGTATAGGGTTAAAACGTAACATCATGAACTTATGGTGGAAAATGTTTGTTGATGAGCGCGATGATATTTACGGAGTCGATGCAGCAATCTTGATGAATCAGAAGGTGTGGCAGGCAAGTGGTCATGTCGACACCTTCACAGACCCTTTAGTCGAATGTGCTAACTGCAAGGGGAGATTCCGTGAAGATAAGCTGGACAATCCTAATAAGTGCCCAAATTGCGGTAAGGAAAATAGCTTTGGCGAGGCTAGGGCATTTAATATGATGTTTAAGACGAATGTTGGGCCGATTAGTGACGAAAACTCGATTAGCTATCTTCGTCCAGAGACCGCACAAGGAATTTTTACCAATTTTAAGAATGTAGTTGATACTTTTTATCCAGATCTACCGTTTGGGATTGCGCAGCAGGGCAAGGCATTTCGAAATGAAATTAGCCCACGCGATTTTGTGTTCCGATCACGTGAGTTTGAGCAGATGGAGATTGAATACTTCATACATCCTGATAACTGGAAGGATAGTTTTGAGCACTGGATTGGTGAATGTAAGCGTTTCTTTGATGAACTTGGCCTACCATCCGAGATGATACATGAACTAGAAGTTATGGAAGATGATCGTGCACATTACAGTAAACGTACAATTGATTTTGAGTTTGATTTTCCGATTGGACGTGAAGAGTTAATGGGATTAGCATACCGAACTGACTTTGACTTGGGTAATATACAGCGGGTATCAAAGAAGAGCATGGAGTATAGAGTCAAAGGGACAAACGAAACGTTCATACCGCATGTGATTGAGCCAAGCTTTGGTGTTGAACGGGCGTTAATGGCAGTCCTGAGTGCTGCATACACCGAGGACGAAGTAAATGGAGAGCAGCGTGTATATTTAAAGTTACCAGCTCATTTGGCGCCGATAAAATACGCAGTGTCACCATTACTTAAGAATAAGCCTGAACTGGTTGAAAAGGCACGAGAAGTCTATCAGTTACTTAAACAGAAGTATGGTAATGTCATGTGGGACGACAATGGCAATATTGGTAAGCGCTATCGCCGTCAAGACGAGATTGGTACACCATATTGTATAGTGGTTGACTTCGAGACATTAGACGACGACATGGTAACAGTGAGAGACCGTAACACTACAGAGCAGCAACGACTACCCATAGTAAATATTTAACTATTTTTGTTAAATATTTGAGATTATGATATAATAGTAGAATGAAATTAGGGCTGAAGCCTGGACAATCTAGGGCTGAGCGTAAACAGCATTTTAGAGACGAACGAGATAGGCTTGCTCTTGAGATGTTTAAGGTAGCCTGTCAACCTCCCCAAATACCAAACGCCCTGTACGTTTTAAGTAATCCTTTAACTACTCCTCTAGGCTGAGCCTAGTA
>JAGQNA010000032.1 GCA_020428315.1 Candidatus Saccharimonadota bacterium | reverse complement strand
ATTAGCTCATTTGGCTAGAGCGCCTCATTGACGTTGAGGAGGTGAGAGGTTCGAATCCTCTATCGCCCACCATTTCAAAACAAAATTATAATTTACCGCCCTTTCGGGCGATTTTTTGTATTGTTTTATGGAGCAAAGTAGATCTCTTAGAAATAGATATTAGATTACACTCCGTAATATCTAAAGAAAAACGATGCAATGTACTGCAACCTATGGTTTCAATCTCTTTCTGGTGAAAGTTTTCAACGCTAGCACGTCTAACCCGAATAAATAAAGTGCGTTCGGATTATCACAAGTATGAACTACTTTTCCACATGAAAAATTTTAACTTCCAATCTGTTTTATGCGTTCTATGATATATCACTCATGTGTATGTTCCATTGACAATTATATATACTTATGTTAATATGAAAGTATGTCAAACGACACAAAAAACCAATCAAACAATAAAAGCTCTAAGCTTGACAGTATAGTGCTAGATTTTGAGTACAACTGTACATATAAAGAAGAGCGTAGCAAAATAAAGCAGCGTTCAGTCTAGTATC
The DNA here is from genome assembly GCA_020428315.1 of Candidatus Saccharimonadota bacterium. Lineage (GTDB taxonomy): Bacteria > Patescibacteriota > Saccharimonadia > Saccharimonadales > Saccharimonadaceae > JAGQNA01. The sequence continues at coordinate 3,140 of JAGQNA010000032.1, read as the reverse complement.
ATCTTTAGCTTAACGTTGTTTTTTATTGATACCTGCTAGTATAGTAGAGGCTTTTTCTGTAACGTCAAACTTTGTCATATACCTACCTAGCATCAGCCTAGTCTGAGAATAATAAGCCGATAAAGAACTATATACTAGTGCCGTAACTGGCATCAGGAACCACTGAATTAACATACCTATAGTTCGAATTTTTTTATATCGTGCAGGTCGTGGTGGTAGCATCTTGAAACTCACGAATATGCTTACCATTAGGCCCAGTAATGCAAATCTTTGTACAACGCCAAGTATCTCAGGTAGCTGGTTCGCAACTACACTCCTACCTGCCTCGCTATTAATAAATAGTGGTACCCATCCGCCAAAAGCAACCAAAGGGGGAAGACATGCTAAAGTTAAATGACTATCAATTAATCGAACTAATCTACTAAACCCTGCCCAAAATGGAACAATACGTTGCTTGGAAAAGATACGTATAGCCACAAAAGGCACGTCGGATGCGCCATAAGCCCATCTTCTCAATTGAACGAATTGAGCCTTTAATGTCTTGATGTACGTATCTGATAGAACGGCATCTTGATAGATAGGCACAAACACTGGTACTATGCTGTAATCACCCTTAAAATGAAAATAGCTACGCCAGTATTGGTGACCGTCTTCTACTATTGTTCTCTTACTCCAGAAATCCATCTCTACAAGTGCATCCATGGGCTGAGCGTGAGAAGCAAAATTACGTAAAATATGAGGTCGCATAACACTAATTATGTTCCAAAAAGAATTACCAGTAGCAACTACCCGCATAGGAGCTGGCACATCCCATATGTTATTCAAAAATAAAGAAACAGGCTGATACGATAACCTCTTGCGATTAGGATGAATAATGTATTCGTATGAAACATGATTGAAGTATTGTTTATGTGGTCTATTGTCGCTATCCAGTGCCGTTACTATAACATCGCTGTACTTAATCGCCTGTTGATTAACCCACTTCTTCAGATACATTCCAGCATTGGTAATATTCGCGCCCTTACCAATTACTTCATCCTCAATATCTGATGGGTGTTCAACAATATCAAAATGGTAGAAAATATTATGATATTTTTTCTTTAGCTTACTAGCAACATTCCTGGCAGCAGCACCACCTCTCTGTTCGTATGCAATAAATACGATTAAGCACTTAGGGCTTGTTTTGCTTTCTGTTAGTGATTTCACTGTAGAGTCTAGAACCGCAAACGTCTCATTATACATCGGTATGATTACTGCATGATACAACTGACTTGGCTTTGGATGTTGTATATTTTTTAATCCAAGAAGAATCTTCTTGTGTCTGTCTGTGAAGTAGTTTTTTGGCCCATCAAAGTCTATTATTGTTTTGTTTTTCCCAATAGCCTCTATATCCATCAGATATTCGTCCCATGCAGTCTGCTCGGCTAGCTTTACCCTTTTGCTTCCGGTCAAGGTATGTACCGCAACGCCCAGTGCCTTGAGTAGGATTGTAGAAAAAATAATTAACAAATACACAGCACAGAGTATCGGCTGAAATATAGCCAAAATTACCAACAACACCAACGCCCCCCAGCTCAGAAAACCTGGGACAATCTCAAATAGCCTATACTTTAAGGTTCGATTATTTATTGGTAGCTCGATACTAGCCATACTCTCAAGATAGGTACGCGACACTAAAGATTGAATGTATCATGATCACCGATATTAATAAAATAAATAATGTTCCGTAGCACAACAAAATAGCAATATTTCTCATCTCCTGTTGCAACAACTTTGCAACCAGAACTATATGAGAGATCGCAATCATAATTATAAAAATTACAACCGACGTTAAATAGTACCAATGATTCCTATAGTATTGTGTTTCACCAAACGCTGTGTAACGTGTTGCAATCTGTAAGTCAGTCGCATGTAGCCTAACTATAGCCGAAATAGCAGCCGCCAGCCCAATAACGGCTACGACTACACACAAACGGAACACCAACTTATCATTAAATAATAGTTTAAAATAATCTATAGCTACTGTTTTCATAATCTTCATTGCTTAATTAACTAGATTATAGCAAAATTAGACCGACTTTTAAACGCTTGCGTAGAAAGCTGTCACCGTGATAATATACTCTATGAAGTATGCGCTCGTAGTGAAGTTGGTCTATCACGCCTCCCTGTCACGGAGGAGATCGCCGGTTCGAATCCGGTCGGGCGCGCCAAATTCGGATTTTCTGAGGAATTGCCGCCCATTGGGGCGGCTTTTTCTAGGCTTTGGCGAAGCCAAGCCCAGAGATTTGCAGGGGGGAGATGGGCAATTGGGTGCGGCGAGAGCCGCACTTTTTTGTTTTCTAAGAACAGGTTCAATCCTTCAATTTGGCGAAAAGCCTCCTTTAGCGCCACTAAATCGCCACTTTTCGCGATTTTCTTGAGGGAAACCGTCAATTTCAGCCATTCGCGCATAGGTTCAACCCACGCATTAGCGGCAAGCGTCAGCTTGCCCACTTGCTCCTCTAGCGACTTCTTTTCGCTCATCAGCTCGGCTTGCTTGGCACGATACGCATTTTGGTTAATGTCTTGGTCAAGATAACTATCTAAAAGTCGCCGCAACTTGTCTTGCAAGTTGCCGATTTTATTTTGAGCGTCAGCGATAAACGCACCGCTTGTCCGCTCCGCTTGCTTCTCGTCTGCGACTATCATCGCTTCCAGCTCCGCCGCCCAGTTAGCAGGCAGGGCGTAGCTCTGCAAAATGTCAGAAAGTTGTGCTATCAACTCATAATCTCGCACAGGCGGGTCGGTGCACCGCACCGCCTTATTCTTACGGCTACACCGATAATACACATATTCATGCACATTGCCGTTCTTTTGTCGCTTTATCTTGTGTTCGGCGGTTATCGCCATGTTGCAGCTGCCACAACGTAGCAATCCGCACAGCACTTGTGGTTCGTTCTTTGCTTTCCGCACATATCCACGCCTCGTCAGTACTGCTTGCACACGGTCATAAAGCCGCTTTTCGATAATTGGCTTGTGGTTGCCGCTGTGTATCTCACCCATATAGCGAAAATGCCCATAATAAAACGGATTCTGCAGCATATACTTTATCTGTTCTTTGGGTATTTGTCAACCTCCCCAAATACCAAACACCCTGTACG
>JAGQNA010000031.1:1628-3709 GCA_020428315.1 Candidatus Saccharimonadota bacterium | reverse complement strand
AAGGGTACCATCGTTAAAAAGCCCGAACCAATTTGTACAGAGGGCCATTCACCCGATAATTTTTCACTTGATTTCTCGCTTTGATTCTTATTTTCATTATTCACCCTCATACTGTATCATGGGCACTATTTGACTGCAATCTCAATCATCAGTATTGCAGGAACTGTTTTGTTGCTAGCCAAATACTGTGCTATAATAAATAGGTCTAATAGGGAGGTGCCCGCATGGACAACAATACTACGTTGAATCAACCTAAGTCGGCTTTTGACAGTCCGTCTCGTCGTGTCACCACCTATAATGTCTTAATGCAACAGAGCAGAAAATTAGGCAAAATTGCAACCCATGCAGTTACACTTACTAAGCAGTTCTTGCGCACAGAGACTTCTGCACTCCATCCAGATACCTTACTATTCGGATTTTCCCCCAACCAACCGAGCGAGGCAAGCCGATTATCCTCGTTTACAGAAAGAACACACGAGGTACTTGCGTCTGTAAAAACCTTTCCTCTGCCCCAGAACATATTTCCTGATACTATTATCCTCGATCGAGCCAAATTGACTATAACAACGCGCTCATTTTTCTGGGACCATAAAACGATATCAGTTCACATCGAGGATATATTAAATGTAGAGTGCTCAACTGGACCGTTCTTCGGCTCCATTACGGTTTCGATTCGAATAATGAACTCGACCGACCACTACACTATCGACTGCTTGTGGAAGCGCGACGCTATCTATCTTAAGAATATTATTGAGGGTTGCATGATCGCTCACCGAAACAATCTCGAAACATCCAATATGGATAGTACCACCCTAAGAGATGCCTTACTCGAACTAGGTAAAGATAGCTGCATCTAGAAAGTAAGCTGTCTATTTGTTATACTATTTAACATATGAAGTCACTGAGTTTGACCCAGCCACATGCGCTTATTGTAATAGGGATACCCGGAAGCGGAAAGACGTATTTTGCCAGTAAATTTTCTGACACTTTTAACGCACCGTTTTTCGACGTGACGGCTTTAGTTGGTAAATCTAAAAATGGCACCAAAACTATTAACGAAATACTCTGCCAAATAGCAAAAACCAAGCAGTCGATATTGATCGAACCAACATCAGCTTCAAAAAACGAAAGACTAACGTACATTAAATTGCTAAAATCTGCTGGCTACGCACCGCTGTATATATGGGTCCAAACCGATATCGATACCGCTAAACAGCGAACTTTGCGGTCTCGTACTATGACCGAAACTGAGTTTGAGACTAGTTATAAAAAATTTACCCCCCCAGCTCAGAATGAGCAACAAATGGTAATCAGTGGTAAACACACATACGCAACTCAAGCTAAAGCTACCTTGAAGCGTCTAAGCACTCCTCGAGTCATAGCCTCACATCAGAGACGAGATTTAGTACGAAAACCTATCAGCAAAATCCAATAATATGCCAAAGATCGAGGACCCCGAATTCGGAACTATCGTAGTCAGGAAATCTAGGTTAGCCAGGAGTATACGGCTCAGTATCGCACCTAACGGTACTATCAGAATAAGTGTTCCAACCCGTACTCCGTTATTTATGATCAAGAGAACTATTTCTGCATCACGAATATCTATTCGAAAAATGCTAGCAGATCATGAATTCAAAATCTACCTCGACGGTATGAGAGTAGGCAAAAGCCATACAATACATGCAACCCACGGAAACAAATTAAAAGCCGTGCGTATCAATCAGATTATCCGCGTTACATACCCACAAACTATAGCGATTGAAGATGCTCGTGTTCAAAGAACAATTAGAGATACTGTAGTCAGTGCCCTAAGAATAGAATCAACGCATTACCTGCCAAAGCGCCTGAATTATCTTGCAGATATGCACGGTTTTAATTATACAAAGGTTCGATTCTCCCATGCTAGCTCTAGGTGGGGGAGCTGTAGCTCTAACGGCACCATTAGTTTAAATATTGCATTAATGAATCTACCGTTTGAACTTATCGATTATGTAGTTTTACACGAACTATGCCATACGCAAGAGATGAACCATAGTCAAGCTTTTTGGAAAAAAATGTACGCAGTTTGCCCAGATTTTACT
>JAGQNA010000031.1:0-1364 GCA_020428315.1 Candidatus Saccharimonadota bacterium | reverse complement strand
GGCAGCCGTACTCGTGGTGTTGCAACTTATCTATTAGCCTATCACCTTTGTGTTGGTGTCGGTATGTTTTTTGTATATGGAATGAACACACCCATGGTATTAGTATGGGGAATCCTAAGCCTTATTACAGTTATTTACTTTGGAATTGGTACGAGCTTACTAAGTCTCGGGGCATTAGCAGGCGTCTTCCTTTTATACTCAAATACAATCGGTTTCAAGGAGTCATGGTTCCCAATCAACCTTATTACATGTTTTATATTTCTCGCTGCAATTGTAATTATATATGCCTATCTACAAGAAGAAACCTACCACAAGCAAGAAAAGCTAGTAGAGGCGCGTAACGAAGAACGCGTGCAGCGCCAGGCGCTACTTACGACTATTAACAGCACTTCTCAGGCAATGTTTACCCTTTCTGCTAAGGGTAGAGTCCTTTTGTATAACTCGGCATTTCTAGCACTACTCGACACTAATAAATCGCTTGAACAAGCCCACATTAGTAAAATCATGCCTCTAGAATATGAGGGTGGAAAGAAATTTGATTATGCCAAAGCATTAAGTCAAAAATTTCAATTCTCTAGCGACGAACTTATCTTTCCTCTTTCAGATAATGATCACTTAAATATCCGCCTAGATATCAATCGAGTATTTAATGAGTCGAACCAAGACAATGCACGACTACAGCACTTCGTTTGTACAGCCCGAGACATAACAAAGGAAAAGTCGCTCGAGGAAGAACGTGACGAGTTTATCAGTGTAGTGAGTCATGAATTAAGAACACCCATTGCAATCACTGAAGCGGCTATAGATAATGCCAGATACGCGCACACTAACGCGATTAAGGACAAAAAACTAATCCAGAAGAGCTTAGACATTGCCTACAATAAGACGAAGTTCTTAGCCAATCTAGTAAATGACCTCAGCACCCTTAGCCGTGCAGAACGCGGAGTAGGAGAAGATAAGGAGCTGATTGATGTCAATGATTTTATTCACGATATCTATAATGAATACATCAGCCCAGCAAAAGACAAGGGCCTGCAACTGGATCTATCAATCCCAGATAAAATTGGTAATTTACACGTGAGTCGATTATACCTTCACGAATTAATTCAAAACTTTATCACTAACGCCATAAAATACACGAAAAAAGGGAACGTAGTAATTGAGGTTACAAAAGAATCAAATAATGTAACCTTTAGTATCATCGATAGCGGCATAGGAATCTCGAAGGCTGACCAAGCACGTATATTTGAAAAGTTCTACCGTAGCGAAGACTATCGTACCCGTGAAACGGGCGGGACTGGACTAGGTCTTCATGTCTCAAGAAAGTTATCTAAAAAACTAGGCACCCAGATAAAGGTTGAAAG
>JAGQNA010000030.1 GCA_020428315.1 Candidatus Saccharimonadota bacterium | reverse complement strand
AACGGAAAGGGCGATGTAGGTGTTGTAGCCGACAGGTTAGCTGAAAAAACTGATGTGTCAGTAGTGGTAGTAAAAGTACCAAGCAATAATAATGAAGGAGATGATATGAGTAATAAAGAAAAATTGAGCAATAATAACGAAGGAGATGATATGAATAATAGAGAGAATTTAAAACAGAATGAAAACTCTCAAGAGTCAAAGGGTAGCTTGCTTGACAGACTACGTCGTAATAAGCTTGTTGTAGGATTTCTTGGAGGAGCTGCGTTAGTTGCAACTGTTGTTGGTGGTGTTGCCGTTAGTAAGAAAGATAATGTACAGACGATAGTACCAGAGTTGGTGGACATATCAGACAGAGATAAGGCTGGTCTATGTCCTGCCGATGAGAAGCAGGCGGACATTCCTCCTGCGGGAAAGCAAGGTCAAGTTAAGGTTGGGATTAATGGTGAGCCGGTTACTGTTACGTACACCGAGGGATACAGTGGGGTAACAATCACCGGACTAGGCGGAGCAGGGGTAACAAAGTTTATTAATAAAAACCCCGATAGCAGCGATGATGCTAGAGTTGCTGACGTTAGTAGCGATACAGACACTCTAAAAGCATATGGGCAATCATGGGGTGGATTCGCTGCAGCTGAGCAGGTGCTATGTGTGGGTGACAACGACTAAAAAGCCAAGGCTAAATAGTAAATAATAAAAACTGACCACAACTAGTGGTCAGTTTTTATTATGTAGCTATATGCCTAGTTAGGCAGCTGCCGGTTGAATAGCTGCTGATGAAATATTATTGGCATTCTCCGCTAGCTCACCTAGTAGTATGGCTTTTTCATCGGCGACGATCTCTTCTAGCTCGGTAACATTTTTTGTATACCATTGCTCCATAGCCTGAGCGTCGTTTGAATCTTGAACTTGTAGTAGCTCGGCAAGCTGATTGTCGTCTAGAGATTCAGCGATCTCGGCACCGACTCGTTCCTCTAGTGTTTCATTTAAGTGATCGACTAGCGTAGTGACTTCATCTTTAGGTAGGTTAGATACAAGTTGGGCTATGTCGCTTTGGGTTATTGTTTGTGTGTTCATTTTATCTTCTTTCTATTATCTTGATTATTATTTTGCAACTCGATAAGCTTCTCGTGCACCGATCACTGCACCGTTTAGGGCGCCTTTACCGATTTTTCCTGCTATACGGGCCCAGCGTCCGCCTCTTTCGGCAGTATTTCTTGCAACTTCAGCGCCTTTACTTACGCCTGATTGAAATTTTTCAAGACGGTTGCTCCATTTGGCGCGGCGGGCGGCCTTTCTAGCTTCTGCAGCACGCTGAGCTTCTATTAAGCTAGCAATTAGATCTAGTAGTGCTTGAGTCTCACGAGATTTATTAGCATCGTATTCGGCATTCATCTGGACAGCTTCATCGTAAACGTCATATATCTCGTTTTGAGTACTTGCTTCATCGTACATATCTCTAAGATTATTTTCTATAAGCGCTTCGCCGTGTGCTTCATTGACCTCATCTCTTAATTCACGCTCAGCTGTAGCCTTAATATTTTCTTCGTAGGAAGCAAATGCGTTGTCCTGATCTTTTCGGGCTTTTCTTTCAGACATTTTGTCAGCCACTTTTTTGCCAACTTTTGTAATACCTTTACCGGCTTTTCTGCCGGCAAGTATTAGCGCATTTTTGCCTAAGCTTTTTACTATCCCGAAAGCTTCTTTTCCAATACCATTGGATTCAGCACGATGCTTACCTTCGCCTGGTGTAGATAGTTCGCGGACGACTTGACCTACTTGTGTTAAGCGGGCAGCGAATCTATCTATTCTGTCGGCCATAGGTGAGTGGTGAGATGGACTAGTCTCGCCTAGTTGTACCGGGCCTTCGGCACGATGCTTGCCAGATCCAACTTGATTTGGCGTGATGTCGCTTGTGTCATCGGTATCTTCGATAACTTCACCCAGGACAACATCACCTTCAAAACCAGCAATATCTTCGGTGGTTAGCTCTTTGCTCCAGAGCTCTTCGTCCCCATTAAGTGGATCCTTTGAGGGTGTGGTGTCTGCACTCGGGCGTGGTGATAATTCTAACATATTTTTTCCTTTTGTTTGATTTTTGTTAATTATGTGTTTATTATAAGCATAATAATTATTTTTGTCAATAGCTATAGATTAAATTGCTGACTCTAAAGAGAAAAGTGTTGCAATATTTAATACATATAGTTAGAATCTTAAATATAAAACCTAATCAAAATAACATGGCTTCAACAGAAACTCTAGCACGTGTCTCGCAAGCAGAACTCTCAGCTTTTATGAGGAGTGCGACAGGAGAATCAGATAATCCATCACCAGAACCTGATGTGCCGTCAGAGCCAGATGCTGGTGCGTCAAAACCAGATGTTACACCCAAGCAGAAACCATCTGGTGGTGAACGCGTCTCGCAAGCAGAACTCTCAGCTTTTATGAGGAGTGCGACAGGAGAATCAGACAATGTACCACCTAAATCAGATGCTGGTGCGTCAAAACCCGTGGTGCTGCCAGTATCGGATGTGCCGTCAGAGGCAGATGCGATACACGAGCGATCTTATGATGCTGAAAGGTGGGTTAGACTAAAACGATTCCGCACCGCTGTCGTTCGTCTTATCCGAGATCAGCTTGAGGATATTATGCTTAGCCATGGGTTTGACCCGAACGGGTCGCGTTTGCCAGATCCAATAGTACGCAAGATACGAAGAATGAATGAAGATACAATTTCAGGTGTAGCTAACCCTACGGATACTTTAGCGTATTCAGATAAAGACATTTTAGATATGTCGCATGACGAGTCTGATCTAGATTTGATACCTAAATATGCTTTAGATAAGATGCGACACAAACTTGATGTAAACTGGAGCCACATGTCTGGGGATGAGAATGATACATATTTCGTACATGCAGAGCAAGGTGATAACAGTATTATCAATGTTGTTCCTGTAAACGGTACTCCAGTAGATCGTTGGGTTGACTGTGATAGCGTTGGCCGTAGCATCAAGGAATTAGTAGGATTAGGAGTCTACCCGATGGGCCTAGAAGATAAGCTTGAGGCTGAACTTAGGGCTAGCGGAGATAATAGCGTGGCGGGGGCATTGACACGTAGGGTATACCTGAATGAGCACAATTATTATGATCTGGGTATAATTTTCGTATCGAAAGATTCAGGCGTATTAATAATACGCGAGGATGGAACTATTCAAAGGTATGTATCAAAAGGCGACGAACCATATGTTGAAACAGATGTATTTATCGGATCTAGTGATAAGTCGCTTGGGAGCAGGGCGAATAGCATCTTAGCTGTAAGTACAGAGGTACTTGAGATGAACGACGAATTAATCCGCTCAATATGGGAGAATAATAGAGGGGCTGACTTAGCCGATGCCTTAATAGCACATACTACTGATAAAAGTGGGACTGTCGTAGAGATGAGGGACGCCGAAGTTAAAAAAGATTGACTAGATGATGCAGATGTAGTATTTTAAGCATATAAACAAAGAGATAAAAATTATTAGGGGGATAAATGGGCGAAAAAGGATCTGGCATGGGGTATGAAGGGCTGCGGGATATTATAGATGTAGACTCTATAGGGAGAGCATATACCTCTAGCAATAAGAGTGGTGGTGGAACACGCTCAAGACTTATATCTAAAGAGCATATGAAGCAGGTAGAAGCACATGCTGATCAGATCCGTGATGGATTAGAGGCCCGCGAGGCAAGTCATATACTCAATAGGGCTATTAGTCATGACGGCGAGAACCCGATAACAGACAAGGCTGAGCTGAGAGATGCTTTGGTGGTAGCAACAGACGACCTAGATCTAGAGGACTACACTGATAAAGAGATTAAAAGATATGTTAAAGACTTGAGGAAGACAGTTAAAGAATATGATGCGAAAAACATTGTAAAGAAATCTGAAGAAGACAATAGCCCCGAACTAGCTAAGCTGAATAACGAAGTAACAGAGCTTAGGGGTCAGGTTGACGAATTGAAAAAATTGGTAGAGAGACTCGTTGCTGATCGTTCGGCTCCGGGTAGTGACGAGGAAGATTCTGGCGGTAAAGAGAAGGTTTCCCCTGAAAAGATTAAATCAGCGATGGACACCCTACTGGATGGGAATCCTGTAGT
>JAGQNA010000002.1 GCA_020428315.1 Candidatus Saccharimonadota bacterium | reverse complement strand
AGTTCTGCCATACCCTACCTTTTATACCGTCGTCTAAGACCTGCAACCTTTAGTCTAACCGCATGTCGGTCTACCATAGCAGTAGCTTTCTCTAGCTCGATCGAGTCTTTGGCATTCTTTTGATGAGCGAGTGCACGTTCTAGTGCTGCCTTTGATTCAGCCTCGATAATATCTTCTCCACTATCGGCTTCGTCTACTAGCACTCGTACCAGGGAAGGCGAAACTTGAATTACTCCACCGCTAATTGCAAAGTAATCAAGATGCTTTTCATCATCATCCTTCTTGTATCTAACTACGATTGCGCCTGGTGTTGCCACACCAACAAGGGGCTCGTGTCCTGGGAATACTGCGATTTCACCATCAAGTGTAGGTAGTATAACTTCATACACGTCAGTATCAAGCTTTATGCCTAGTAGTGTAACGAGTTGAAGTTTCATCTAGCTAGTCCTTCTTTTCACTTAGTGGCCCACCAACCATATAGAACCAATTCTCAGGTTTACTATCATATTTACCGGCTAATATATCAGCCGCATCTTTGATTGTATCTTCAAGCTTAATGTAAACGCCAGGGTTTCCAGTAAATTGTTCAGCCACAAAGAAGGGTTGCGCAAAGAAACGTTGCAGACGACGAGCACGGTTAACCGTTTGCTTTTGGGCTTCTGAAAGCTCTTCCATGCCTAAAATTGCAATAATATCTTGCAGGTCTTTATATTCCTGAAGGATACGCTGAACTTCACGGGCTACGCGGTAGTGTTCTTCGCCTACAATTTCAGGGTCAAGGCTGTTACTTGTGGAGTCTAGGACATCAACCGCTGGATAAATACCAATTTCTGTTAATGCACGATTCATGGCGATTGTAGCATCAAGGTGGGCGAAGGTCGCTGCAGGAGCTGGATCGGTAAAGTCGTCGGCAGGTACATAAACTGCCTGTACAGATGTAATTGATCCATTTTTAGTAGACGTAATACGTTCTTGAAGCATACCCATTTCTTGCTGTAAGTTTGGCTGATAGCCCACTGCGGAAGGCAATCGACCAAGCAGTGCTGACACTTCGGCGCCAGCCTGAGTGTACCGGAATATATTATCGACAAACAACAATACATCTTTACCTTCATCGCGGAACGCTTCAGCCATAGCTAGTCCGGAAAGCGCAACACGAAGACGTGCCCCTGGTGGTTCGTTCATTTGTCCAAATACCAGAGAGGTCTTACCTAGCACTCCAGCTTCTTCCATTTCATGATACAGGTCATTACCTTCACGAGTACGCTCGCCAACACCCGCAAAAACAGAGTTGCCTGAATGGAATTTTGCAATATTATTGATTAGCTCTTGGATCAGAACCGTCTTGCCAACACCCGCTCCTGCGAATAAACCAGCTTTCCCACCTTTAGTAAGTGGAGCAATTAGGTCAAGCACCTTAATGCCAGTCTCTAAGATTTCAGCCTTATTGCTTTGCTCGTCAAGACTTGGTGCATCACGGTGAATTGGTGCTTTTTTACCCTTGGGCGCAGGTTTGCCATCGATTGGCTCACCGATAACGTTAAACATACGACCTTCAGTCTCTTTACCAACAGGAACGCTAATCGGAGCCCCGGTAGATACCGCATCCTGGCCACGCTTCAGCCCATCGGTGTTCGATAGTGCTATTGTTCGTACGGTATTCTCATCAAGGTGTTGTGCTACCTCAAGAACAAGAGTTTCTTTATCGCGCTTAGTTTCAATTGCTTCGTTTATTAGTGGCAGATCGATATCTTTTGGAAATTCAACGTCGACGACCACTCCCACTACTTGTGTTATTGTTCCCGTGTTTCTACTCATCGTGTTCTCCTTACTCATACTAATTATTCATCGCCTCAACACCGCCACTAATTTCGGCAAGCTCTTGGGTTATCGCTCCTTGTCTGGCTTTATTCATCTCAAGGGTCAAATCGTCAATCACATCACTTGCATTATCTGTAGCATTTTTCATTGCTATCATACGCATACTCCATTCACTGGCTTTCGAGTCAAGAATTGATTGATAAATTTCAGCGCTCAATAGACGATGGGCAACGGCCTCAAGCACAACTTCAGGACTTGGCTCAAACTTAGCCGCACTAAACTGTGTCTTAACATCATCACTGGCGGCATCGGCACCAATTGGTAATAGCTGCAAACGTTGTGGCGTCTGAATAATACTGTTTACAAATTTTGTGAACACAATATCAACTTGATCAACTTCGCCACTAGTAAACTTTTGAATAATCGTATCGACAATTGCTTTTAGCTCGTTACCCGCAGGTCGATCAGATAAGTCATCATATACGCCAGCAAGCTCAGCCCCCTTCAGTCGACCAACAAACTGTCCAGCTCGACGACCAATAGCAATGGTCTGGTCGGCAATTTTCTTAGAATCGTTCTCCTTTAGAACTCTGACGTACTCTTTTAAAATGTTACTATTGTACGCCCCGGCAAGACCTTTATCTGCCGCAATAACGACTATTAGTCGTTTTTTCACTTCACGTGTTGCGAAAAGTGGGTGAATAGTTGTTTCAGATTGTCCAGCCAGATAATTTAGAATATCACGAGCAGTCGTAGCATATGGAGCACTTTCTTTATCTGCATCTTGAGCTTTTCGCATCTTACTTGCAGCCACCATCTGCATAGCACGCGTAATCTGCTTGGTATTCTTGACCGAGCGTATACGTGTTTTTAATTCACGCGTATTTGCCATTACTAGCCTTCGAAACCTTTAGCTGCTGCTTGACCAGCCTTTACGATCATTTTACCGACAGCGCTCTTGTCATCAACTTTTTCTGCACCCTTACTTAGTTCCTGCATGTCTTTCTTATGATCCTTCCATAGCTTCGTCAAAAGTGCAGCTTGTGCATCTTTAATTTTATTTACAGGAACATTGTCAAAGCAACCTTGGGTGGTAGCAAAAATACTAGCAACCTGTTCCCAAACACCTAACGGACTATACTGAGGCTGCTTTAGCAGTTCAGTAAGACGTTGCCCACTATCAATCTGCTTCTTGGTGGCTTCATCGAGATCACTACCGAACTGCGCGAAGCTAGCTAGCTCTCTAAATTGAGAAAGTCCTAACTTCAGGTGCCCACCAACGCTCTTAACACTCTTTGTTTGAGCATCACCGCCAACTCGGCTTACTGACAATCCTGCCGAAATAGCGGGGCGAATGCCTTGATAGAACAAGTCAGTCTCAAGGAAAATCTGCCCATCGGTAATAGATATCACGTTAGTCGGAACAAAAGACGAAATATCACCAGCTTGAGTTTCGATAATAGGTAGAGCAGTCAAGCTTCCTGCACCTAATTCGTCCGATAATTTTGCACTTCGCTCGAGTAGGCGTGAGTGTAGATAGAATACATCACCCGGAAAGGCTTCACGTCCTGGTGGACGACGTAATAATAAACTCATTTGACGATAAGCAACGGCGTGTTTAGTTAAATCATCATAAATCATTAAAGCATGTTCGCCTTTATCACGGAAATACTCACCCATAGCAGTCCCTGCATATGGAGCAAGATACAGCATACTAGCAGCATCACTTGGACTGGTGGCGACAACAATAGTTTGGTCCATAACACCTTCATTTTTTAGGCGTTCGACAAGCTGAGCAACTTTACTTCGCTTTTGACCAATCGCAACGTAAACGTTTACAACCCCTGTATTTTGTCGGCCTTGGTTTATCATCGTATCTAATGCAATCGCTGTTTTGCCAGTTTGGCGGTCTCCAATAATAAGCTCCCGCTGGCCTCTACCAATAGGGAACATGGCATCAATAGCCATTATACCGGTCATCATTGGCTCATGAACGTGCTTACGACCAAGTACCCCTATAGCCTCTCTTTCAACAAGCCCTGTTTGCTTTGTATTTATAGCAGGTCCGCCGTCTAGTGGACGACCCAATGGATCTACAACACGACCGAGAAGCTCTGAACCAACTGAAACTTCAAGCAATGTACCTTTTAATCGGACTTTGTCGCCAGCTGAGACATTCACCTCATCACCGAGCAACACAGCACCAATTTCGTCTTCCATAAGGTTAAGTGCGAATGCATCGACAATGCCTTGCTTAGTATCAATTTCGAGCATTTCGCTGTATCCAGCAGTAGTGAGTCCATGAACCCAAGCAACACCGTCCCCGACCCGTACAACTATACCGACTTTCTCTAGACCTTCACGTTTTTCGAGACCTGCAATAGCATCTTGCAAGCTTTTACTTAATTCTTTTATTGCAATCTCAGACATTTTATCTCCTTCTTAGACCTTTGCTGCTCGTAATTTACGTATTTTTCCCGCCACCGTTGCATCAAGTTCAGCACCAGGGATCTGTACTAGAACTCCACCAAGAACAGACTCATCAACTGAAAGGTTAGCAGTAACCGACTCTACACCGATAATTTTCGCTAACTCGGTCAACAAGGAGTCTACGATCTTATCTGAAAGATGTCGTGCCGACACTATTTCTGCTACAACTACGCCATGATCGGCAGATATTTTCTGGATATCACGAACCAGTAGGGGTAGCTCTTTAGTACGACTCTCCGAAACTAGATACGCAGCTGTCTTTGCGATTACGTCATCTCTTCCGGCTTCAATTTCAGTCACTAAGAATTCAGCGATCTTACGGCGGGACAATCTCATTACTTTGCCGCCCCCTTTACAGCATCATTCACAAGTACAGCGTCACTATCTTTATCAAGCTTAACTTTTGCAATCGACTCAGTAGCTTGAGCGATTAGCTCTAGGGTTTCATTATGTAAGGCTTGTTTGGCGACCTGAATGTCCTTCTTGATCTGTTCGTGACCAGAAGCTACAATTTTTTCAGCACGTGATTTTGCCTTCTCTTCGGCAGCTGAAATAGCATTACTCGCCTCAAGTTTCGCTGTTGAAACAATATCACTAGCCTCACGTCGAGCTTTTGTCAGGACTTTTTGAACATCTGCCTCAGCCTTATCAGCCATTTGCTTTGCTTCGTCTGCCGCCTTAACACTTTCCTCGATTTTTGCCTGTCGCTCATCAACCACCTTCATAAAAATTGGATAAATATACTT
Organism: Candidatus Saccharimonadota bacterium; assembly: GCA_020428315.1. GTDB lineage: Bacteria > Patescibacteriota > Saccharimonadia > Saccharimonadales > Saccharimonadaceae > JAGQNA01. Next base: position 64,495 of record JAGQNA010000002.1, on the reverse strand, counting down.
TGCCATCACAAACACTAAAACAGAGAAACCAATCACCTGAAATAGTAGCATCTGCCAATCAATACCTAAAGCACTGAACACGTTAGACTGCTCATCTGCCTTGACCTCAGCGCCGGAACCAAAATACCCGGTTGCGTTGACAAGTGTATGTAATATTTTATCTGGCATCGATAATTCCTAGATAAACTTGGCAATTATAGCGACGATAATACCAATAATTGCTAGTGAGTCCGCAAATACTATCGCTGTAATCATAAGTGTACGGATATCTGATAGCTTTTCAGGGTTTCGACCAAGTGCGTTCAATGCTCCGCCACCGATAATACCGATACCAATTGCTGCACCGAGTGCTGGTAGTGCGTATGCTAGACCAAATGCTAGTTCATTCATTTTATTATTACTCCTTTAATTTATTATTAACGTTATGACATTCATTCAGCAGCAACCATTTTCTTAGATGATTTAACTGCAGAATGTTCAGGATGTGGACCATGGCTCTCGGTTGCCAAACTGGTGAAAATGATGGTGAGCACAAAGAATACATATGCCTGAATAAAGCCTATAAATAGCTCGAAGGCCATAAATACAGGTAGTGTCATAACTGCAAAATAACCAGTTAACACACTCATTATTAGCAGTAGTACTTCACCAGCAAAACAGTTTCCGAATAATCGGAGAGATAGGGCAGAGTAGCGACTAATTTCACCGATCAACTCTAGTATGCCTTCGAATGCACCGATAAAATCTTTAAATGGGTTACGGAAGTAACGCTTCAGGTTTCCTATGCCACCATGCGCCCGTATAGCGTAAAACTGGGTTGCGATAAGAGATATAAATGCCAATGCAAAGGTAAAGTTCATATCTGCCGCAATGCTGCGTAGTACTGGATTACCATCGTACTTAATGCTATCCAGACCTGGCAAGACACTCATCCAGTAAGATATTAATACGTAGAAAAATATTGTTAATGCAAGCGGGGCAATGCTTCTGGCAATTTTCTTATTAGGAATTACACTGTCAATCTGTGAAAGCATACCTTCGAAAGCCCACTGAACAAGCCCGACAAATCGATTATATTTTCCAGTTTTTAGCATTTTGGCAACATATCCAAAAATTGCAATAAATACAATTAAGCTAACTGTACCGGTGAGCATAGCATTAGTGACAGCAAACTCACCAATATGAAACATTGGGGCAGTCTTAATGTCGATATGTAAATCAATTGCCGCAAACATCATCTACTCCCTCCATTTCTTATTTGTTTACGTACCAAGACTAATGCAAGGATTGAGCCTAGCACTACACCAACCCCAGTAGCTACAGGCATACTATGTAGCTGATTATCAATATAGACTCCTAATATTGTTAGTCCAATTGTTGGTATAAACATCCGCCAAGTTGTATCGGCAATAATACCAATCAGTAATACAACCGGTGAGTTAACCGGTTGCATGGTACTAGAATCATTATTGTGTGAGATTGTACCCATAACTTGTTCACATTATAGCAACTAACAGTCTGGTTTTGCAACCATATATATTTTAATAATTAGACGAAATACCATAACGAGCCGGCATCGCTGACAACTCTGTCGGCACTGATCTATTGACTAGGGTTCCGTCACCGATTTGACCACCCATGTCATTAGCACCCCAGCAAAATATCTTACTATCACTAGTCTGTGCACAATGTCGATTTGAACCGCCGAATATGTCAACTATTGTTCTAGTAGCCAAGCCTGTTCCGCTTTTTGTGACTAATACGGGAACTGAACATTGATAATTGAGTGGACCAGGCGATGAGCAAATTGTTTCACTTAAGGTATTCCTTCCTAGTTGACCTTTTTCGTTCAGGCCAAAACAATAGATGTTACCTCTTCCGCTATCTTCCCCCGGCACTAACGCACAGCTCGAAGATATAGTTGTCGATACATCGGCTATTGTCTTACCGTTTAAGGGTGAGGTATTGACGCGAATTGATACAATCCGTCGCCATGGATTAGAGGGTACCGACCCCTGGCCAAGTTGTCCATATTGATCCGATCCCCAGCAATGCATCTGGCCATTGCTACCCCAATCGATGTTGTCTGACTTTGCACAGGTATGTCCTGATCGTGCATCGTGTGGGGTAGGTGTACTCGACGGATAATCGCCAACGCTTGCTCGGTTTCGTGGTGGTCCACCTGATACTTCTATCTTAGAAATGTTCATACCCCATAGCGAAGTCCACAACGCGGTTGACTGCACAGGAACACTTTTGTCCGCTGTAGAGTTTATGCCGAGTTCACCTCTTCCGTTATAACCCCAGCAATAGGTTAGACCCGTCGAACCATCCTTTGCAATCGCACAAAAGTGCTCAGCGGTGGCATCAGTCTCGATATTTACAACCGGGCGGCTAGCCGCATTACCAATTGCCGATGTCACCAGTTGGGGCGTTAAGTAGTCTATAGTAGTTGTATTGAGGGCTGTCAAGCCATGACTGCTACTACCCCAGCAGTAGGCATCTCCGGATGCTACCGCACAAATGGCTTCGTTGCCGGCTGCCAAGTCTGTAATTGTCTTTCCGTTCATAGAGACTGGCTTTATTACCTTAGTCGGTACATTTTGTCTCGTTTTGTTATTAATACCTAGCTCGCCTCGATCGTTTTTTCCGGTACAGTATATGTCGTTATCAGTCGTAGCTACACAAGCAAACTCATTGCCAACTGAGACAATCTTATCAGTCTTGCCAAGCAACCCACCAGCCTGCCTGACCATTGGTTCAGGAGTAAGAGTTGTAGAGGAAGAATATGTACCATTGCCAAGTTGACCCTGTGGATTTGCACCCCAGCATCTTGTAATGCCATCCATTATTGCACAAGTCTGCTTATAGCCTGCACTAATGTTCGAAATTATACTTTCTGTCTTTTTTAAAACACCGTTTACACTATTTTCATATACACTAGTTGAGTTAATACTACCATCATACGACTTTCTATAGATTGAGCCTTTGATACTAAACTTATACGAATCTCCATCTAGAACTGGAGTCGAGACCTCAAAAGTAGTCCGTATATTGTTTTCATCGTCTTTCATAACAAAGCAACTTGCTGAGTTCGTACACTGTACGACGCTGCCTGCACATGTGTCACCACTGTGGAGCTTTGTCCAGCTGGTTATACCTTTGTTGATACATTGCTGGGCAACCACTAAACCAGCACGAGTTGCGTCTTTTGATGCACTTTCCATGTAGTGTCCGTGGATTGCGCCCGAGATTGAAGTAGTGGCTGTCAAACCAGCAAGCAACACTATCATCATAACTACAGAAGTTATAATAACCGTCGGAAGGGCAAATCCATCGCCTGGATTGAACGCTCTTACTTTGCCGAATATACCCATATCTAGTAATATATTACCACGATGAATCATCTAAAGACAATAAACATGAGCAATTTCAGCTGTTCTTCAAAACAAGCTTATAAAACTAAACAATTGGCTGAAAGGGCAATGAAGACTCAGATGTTAACTAGTCTTACTCTCGAGCTAGAAGTCTATCGCTGTCCATATGGACACGGTTGGCACTTGACGAGCAAAAAAGACTAGCCTATACTATTTAGTATATAAAGTATAGTAAAGTAGGGAGAGTAGCATGAGTGATAGCACAGCAAAAGACAATAAAGTAGTGATCTATAGCACAAACTGGTGTGCGTTTTGTAAAACCGAAAAGCAATGGCTTGACAGCCTAAATGTTGAGTATATTGAGAAGAATATTGAGACTGATAAAGCTGCCGAGCAAGAGCTGCTGCAGAAATTGAATGGCAATTTCCAAGGTGTTCCAGTTACTGACATTGCTGGAGACGTCATTCTTGGCTTTGACAGGCCAAAACTACAAGCTGCACTTGAAAAGAACAAGCTTGTTACTGCGTAATCTATAGCTCAGACGATTCATCAATAACGACCTTATCTTTTCGAAGTCGAGGTCGTTTTATTTTGTCACTCATTAGACTAATATCATCTTTTAATTTTGCAAGAGTAAACTTGCTATTTTCGCCATCATAGAACTTACGAATCGTGCGAACGGGGAAGTAAATCAGTAGGTAAATAAATATTGGTATTCTGGCACTTGTACTTTTTAGGCCGTAAGCTCGGAATGTATTTTCAAAACGCATTACATAGCGATAGAAATCGCGTGGGCTATTTTCAATTCGCCTAGCTGACATACCGGCCAGCATAGTAGGTGCATAGATTATTTCAAAATCATTTTGAAATAAAGCAAGTGCCAAACTAATATCTTCGTGCATCGTGTTATCTGGATCCTGAAGTTCAATATCTCGGATCTGTTTCCAGGCAGACTTTCTAATAGCCATGTTTGTACCGAATAAAAAACGATGATTTTTGGCAAGCTTATGGAGAGTGCCACGAATTTTCTCATCGATTGCTAAACCAACTTTTGGCAGAGGCATGTCATGGTATTCTACTGGCCCACTAGCTGCAGCTACGTGATTGTCCATAAAAGTTTCCTGAATACTTACCACCCAATTCTCGTCAATAATCGTATCTGCGTCGATTCGTCCGATTATATCAGCGCTGACAGCATTAAAGCCTAAATTCCTGGTTGGGAGTATACCTTGTGCATCAGTCTGAAACACTAGCTTTAAATTCTTGTGTCTTTTCTGTAAGCCAGTAACTATCTCGACTGTTTTGTCGGTTGACAAGTTATCGACAACAATTATTTCAGAAAATGGCGTCTTTTGGTTAAAGCATGATTCAAGACAGCTGGCTATTGTTGCTTCTTCATTAAAAGCCGGGATCACAACAGCCACACTTAGTGGTTTTTGCATATTGACTATTGTACCACATCGTACAAGATTGATGACCATCGTTTTGGCTCAGCCAGCAGGCCAAGATGACCTCCATGCGTTACAAAAATATGACAATCTTTAGACCGTTCTTTTAGCCAGGTACAACTAATATAACGAGTTATTGTGTCGTCTTTTGCGTGTACAATTCGTACGGGAACCTCACACCGTACTTGCTTTAAAATCCTTGGCATCTTTAATGCGTATAAACTTAAGCGAAGCATCTGTGGCGAATACACTTCAGACTCTTTTCTTCGCATTGCTTTTATCTGCTTCTGTCTATTAGCTGGCCAAGCCTTATTTTGCATCGACTGTGTAGCTATATCGACTAGACGCTGATTCTTCATTATCTTGGTAGCTAAACCAAGACCACCGGGAATGTATTTTATTACACTAAGATAATACAAAAGCATATGGGGTATCAATCTAGGCCACAGGCCAGGATTAAATAAATCAACTCGCACGACTTCATCGTATTTTGACGCTAATGCAAATGCTAGTACAGCTCCATACGAATGGCCAACTAAGTGAATGTCAGCCTTAGGAACTTGTTTCTTTACAGTCTTCCATATTTCCTCGATATATTCCAATGGATTATTTTCCGCACTACCATTCTGTAGGGGGTTATCACCAAAACCCGGTAAGTCAATACAGATTGGTTTCTGGCCAGAAAAACACAGATCTGCAAATTCTTGTAACGCTTTACCATCACCAGAATAACCGTGCAAAAATACTGGTATGATTTTTTTCAACTACCAAGCTCCTTCTTTATGCGTTTTGCACTCTCACCGTCGGCCTTCCAGTATCTAATCAATTTAATCGGGTTCATTATACCAGCCAGACGATTGCCGACAATCATCCTCGACGAACGAAGTACTTTACCGTGTTTTTGCACTTGCATAGAAAAATCAATATCTTCATTTATGCAGTTTTCATCAAGTTGTTGTTCCAAATTTTTCCATACGTTTTTTCGAACCGCCATGTTAAAACCATATAGCACCGTTAGACCGTATAATCGCTTTTCATGAAAACGGTTAAAGATTGCGTGCACCGCTATTGCTAGCGGCAAAAGCCAGCGCAGCTCATATGTATAGCTGATGCCACCAATGGCGACTAAATTTCTATCTCTCATTGTCTCTGTGATGGACTTTATCCAATCTACATCGGCTACTGAATCAGCATCAATTCGTGCGATTATCTTTCCTTTGGCGGCATTGAATCCACGATTCCTAGCATAAAAAATCCCTTGTTTTTTTTCGTTAACAACAATTGCACCAAACTTTTTTGCAATCTCGACTGAGTTATCAGTCGAATTATTATCAACGACTATAACTTCAAGCGCTTTAACAGATTGTCTAGCGATTGACTGTAGGCAATCGGCCAAACAGCGCTGCTCGTTATAGCAAGGAACAACTACTGACACTACGTTTTTCATTCTCATGAGAATAGCATATTGATTGATTAATTCAAAGATTACACGCGACACAAGACTCAACGAGCATTGTCGACCGACAGCCTACTTGCAACAAATTCAGCCACTGGCATCGCCATTTCTTCTTTTGTCATGTTCATACTAGTATCTATTATATACATATTGTCGCTGCCCTCGGGCGGGCTAGGTAAGTAGACTTTTGTCGCACCGGCTGGTGCTATTAATCGCTCAACCTGTCGTGTCATATCGGCTTGATTTCGGGCTTCGATCTGACGAACAAAATCATTAACTTCATCCTGCTGGCTACTGGTTAAATTTTTATACTCAGTTGTAGCGTAGCCAAGTGTCCGCCTAGCTCCAACTTCCGAATTGCACACAAAATATAGCCCTAATACATACTCACACAGGCCTTCAGACTGCATCTCACGTGCAATTGACTCAAGGGCACGACCGTCAAGAAGGACTACATCGAAACCGTCTTCAGACGCGTCAGTCATCCATTTTTTCGTTAGATTAATAACAAACTTTTGACTCGCGGGACGTGCTCCAATCTTAGCACTATTCTCACCGATCTCATTGGTGTAGAGCAGGGCATCACGTTCATCTTTATCCATATGATAGACATCTTTAACAAATTCTGCTGCATACGTAAGGTTTTGTTGATTATTTAAAAAATCATCTATGCTGTCAGGGCTGTCGATATCAACACTAGCTCGTTGGGCGGCAACTACCAGACTGCGAAATGCCTGTCCACGATCGATTAGCATCGGATTATAACCACGCTCATCACGAAGATAAGCTTTGGTCATTTGGACTATCGTTCCTTTTCCGCTACGAGCCTCGCCATCAAAGGTGATAAGTTTGGGCACACGTTGTGACATCTTGGCATACTATACATCACGTAGACGCCTGATACAATAGCTATATGCCACAGAAAAAATTTAAGAGAAAAGTCCAGACAGGTACGGTTTTGAACCGCCGTGCAAGTTTTGATTACCAGCTAGGCGATGAGCTAGTTGTAGGTGTCGTACTAACTGGTCAAGAAACGCGAGCCGCTCGTGATGGTCACATTCAGTTAAAAGGGTCATTTGTCAGTATTCGCAATGATGAGCTTTGGCTAAATAACGCTAGCTTTTCACTAAGACTAAATCAAAAAGGGCAGGATAGTCGGACTATCGACACGAGCCCCCGAAAGCTACTAGCTAGTCGTAAGCAAATTGATTCACTTATCAAACAAAAACACCAGGGTATGTCTATCGTTCCAGTTAAATTAATTAATCGAGGGCGTTTTATAAAGGTTGTAATTGCCCTAGGCAAAGGTAAAAAGCGCTACGATAAGCGTGAGACTATCAAACGTCGGGAACAAGAGCGAGACGCGAAGCGCGCCATGAAACTTTAGGGACGAACAACTAGCTCTATGGCTCCATCGCCTCCGATCATCCGCTCGAGAGCAAGCCTCGTACCTTCACGAGCAATCGACCTAGTATCGTCATAGTTCATGTCTGGTGCTGCAATCATACTGCCACAGGGGGCAATACCTGAAATTATTAACTTAATTTTACTCTCATTGCCTTCGACTAGACTTTCTACCGTACAACCCTTGAAGTGAATATCCCCAGCATCCATTACTTCGGATTTACTGACTCCAATTACTTCTTGTATTTGAGAAGCCGGTAGAATATACCCACCTACTGCAGATAAACTTGAAACATAAATCCCTGAATTTGTTCTGACAAACTCCTGACTAAGAGGAAGATTGCCTTGCATGCTTTTCGTATAACCTAAATCGAGCAAGCAAGCTTCTGATGAATTTTGTTGATAGCTCATAGTACATATTTTATACTTTTTTAATCAAAAAGTCAATAGTATATACTGTAAACTATGAAGCTAGCGTCATGGAACGTAAATGGCATTCGTGCCGTTATTCGAAAAAACGAGTTGCAAAAATTTTTAACAGAATATAATCCAGATATTCTTTGCCTACAAGAGACTAAGGCCGAACGCGACCAAGCCCAATTTGACTCTACCGACTACCTAGAATATTGGAATTCCTCGCGAACTAGAAAAGGCTACTCTGGAACCGCAATATTCACAAAAATTGAACCAATCTCGGTAGTTAGTGATATTCCTGAAAAGTTTGTGTCTCTTGGCGGTCTTGATGCAGACAGCTATGGTCACGCTAACGACGAGGGCAGGGTAATCATGGCAGAGTTCGCGGATTTCTACATTGTTACTGCTTATACACCCAATGCTAAAGACGACCTCAGTCGAATACCGCTTCGGAAGCAGTGGGATAAGGCACTAATGCTGTATTGTGCTGAACTTCAGAAGAACAAGCCAGTTTTATACTGTGGCGATATGAATGTTGCTCACACTGAAGATGATCTAGCAAACCCAAAACAAAACCGCGGTAAAAAAGGTTTTACAGACGAAGAGCGACAGGGTTTTGAGTCATGGCTAAGTGCAGGTTTTATTGATACCTTTCGTCAATTCACAACAGGCAATGGACACTATAGCTGGTGGAGCCATTTTGCAAAAAGTCGTGAGCGTAATGTCGGCTGGCGGATTGATTATTGGCTAACCAGCAAGAGCTTCAAGCAACGTATCAAAAATGCTTCAATACATGCAAATCAAATGGGTAGTGATCACTGCCCAGTCAGTATTGAAATTACCTAGATGCTATAATCATTTTGAGATGATTGAAAAAAAGAACCATAAAAAACTAGCTATATTTGATATCGATGGTACTTTATACCGCTGGCAACTCTATTATGAAGTCGTCTTCCAGCTCCTTGAAAATAATTTTTTTGATGAATCTCAAACTCAAAAAATTAAAAAAGTATTCCATGGCTGGCAATCTAGAGAGGTTGATTTCCACGTTTTTGAATCAATTGCAATTCCTGCACTTGAGTCAAAACTCAGCTCTCTAACCGTACCTGCTTTCGAGTCGATAGTCGATGATATCTTAAACGATTCACAGCACAAAATATACTCATACACCCGTAACCTAGCCAGTGAACTAAAAGAAGAAGGCTACTTTCTGCTTGCAATTAGTGGCTCAATGCAAGAAATCGTAGAACCATTTTCTAAACGATATGGATTTGATGATTGTATTGGTTGGCTATATGAGAAAAACGACCATAAATTTACTGGAAGAACCCTTCGTCAGACTGTTGGACGAAAAGCTAAAATTCTACAAGACTATATTCAGCTTCACGGCATGTCGTTGACTGGAAGCATCGGCATTGGTGATAGCACTTCTGATATCGAGATGCTCGAATTAGTTGACGACCCGATCGCCTTCAATCCAAACGAACAACTACTAGCTGCCGCCGAAAAAAATGGCTGGAAGATTGTCATTGAGCGAAAAAATATTGCGTATACTCTCCAAAAGGACAACGATGGATCTATCGTATTGGCACAAGCAGACCGACTCTAAAGCCAAAACTGACACAGATTGGTATAGACCTGAGCGCCGTGATCAGGCAGGCAAACTCGGTATCGTAGGCGGTAATAAGCATAATTTTATTGCCGTGGCAGAAGCATACCAGGTAAGCATAAACACTGGCGCAGGCGAAATACGTGTGTTGCTACCAGACTCTCTTAAAAATATTGTACCGAAAGCAATTTCTGACGTCATATATAGTCCTTCTACTGCCATTGGTGGACTAGCTAAAGACGCTTCTTTAGATTTAACCAGCTTAACAAATTGGGCAGACGGCCTACTATTTATTGGTGATGCTGGTAGAAATGCCGAGACAGCTATTTTATACGAAAATTTTATAACTAGCTCAACCATACCAATAACTATTACCCGAGACGCGATTGATTTAGTAAAAAATAGTAGCCATGCACTAGTTGAGCGTGAGCAAACTATTGTGGTTGCTAGTTTTGCGCAATTACAAAAATTATTCCAAGCTGTATATTTTCCTAAGATAGTAACTTTTAACATGCAGCTACTGCAGCTAGTTGAAACCTTACATAAGTTTACAATCACTTACCCTTGCGCTATTGTGACACTACACAACGACACACTAATTATAGCCGATAAAGGTGAAGTGTACACCGTTGCTTGGAGCGACACAATGGCTATCTGGCGGGGAAGTGTCGCCACCAAAATCGCTACTTTCTGGCTATGGCAACCAGGTCGGCGTGCACAAGCAATATTATCGAGCCTTAGTCAGTAAACATCAATACAAGAGCTCACTGTTTATACCACAAAGATATTGATCTATAGCGACGTACTAGCTTTTTATGTTTATATATGATATAATATAAACGTGGGAAGAACGCATGCCACTACATCATGAATCACCAAAGACAGTATTATCTCCAGAATTGGAACAGTTTACCGATTCTGACAAAATAGCTGCGAATAAAGCTAATTATCGCGAGTTTGACTGGATTCCTGACAGGTACGAGCAAGAGGCGCTCGAACGTGTTCGCAACATGTTTTTAGATATTAATTTATCACACGCCACCGCCAGCATTCCTGAGCATCTGCAGCGTGATGGGATATTGCCAATTGATCAGCTAGTTAATAAGGGTATATATGACTGGAGGTCGCAAACCCACACACTGGATGAATCGCTTGGTTTGCACCGTTATGTATTTCTTCATTGGGGTGCTTTTCATCCAACTCAAAACGGACGTTATATTTTTCCTGTTGACGCTCGCGAGGTGCTGCTATCGCCAAACACAATTGTGACTCCGCGCGACATCAATGCCACGATGTTTTCATTTATGGGCACAGAAGCGAGTACACTCGATGAAGATGGGAGAGTGCGTCTCAATAACTATCTTGATACTGCCCTCTCTGGTGGCGACTGGGTAGAGGTAATCGCTCGTCGCTCTCTACGATATATGCAAAGGACCTCTAGTTGCGATTCTTTTCCTATCAAGAACCATACCGACATGGGTGAAGTTAAGCATCTAGGTACTGTACCGCCACAACTGCTAGGCGAGCCGATTGATATATATGACCCTCAAGCCATACATCCTGTTTGGAAGTCAATGATTGAAGAAAATGGGGTGACAGTATCCTACGTGACGAATGCACTAGATGCAGAGGAGCGTGGGTTTTCGAAGAGCGACAAAGACAAACTACCGCATGAAATTGGTGCAGATATAGAAAAGTCTCGCGGGCTTTGGCGAGAAATACTGAATATTGCCCAGAAAAGCTAGTTACAGGCAGTCATCGACAACTAAGACTGAAGTAGACAGGCGGCGTGGTTCGGAGCGGCGAAGCCGCTATGTGTCGCAAGCGACACCTACCCTATACTGGAAGCCTGTTCATAAGCTCAATAAACTGCTTTTGGGTAGTGGGCGTTACCATTTTGAGCATTGTCGATACGCCGTTATCGAGTCCAGTATCTTCGAGATAATGTTGCCTTAGATACTCGAGATGGTCTGGAGTAAACTGTTCGCCGCCTTGCATACCAAAATAATTCTTGAATTGTGCCATGCGAGCCGTAAGTTCGTCTGGGTTGCGTAAATAGCTCGGCTGTTTTACGTCTGTCGTATCGACCAATTCGTTATATGCGTTCCAATCAAAACCGCTCTTGATCTCGGCTACCGCCGAGCCTTGAGCGTCAATCATACCATGATACGCTTCGTGGGCGGCAATGATGTCTTTTTGCTCGTCCGTGAGTGGCGTGCCATCTTGGTGGACAGCGTCCAGATAAACTGTTCCTGTTTCTCCAATCTTGCCATGCCCCAAACTACCAGCAGACTTTCCGCCCACGTCTCCCGCATTGCCATAGCCCACCGAGCTACCAATACGCTCAAGATTGTCGTCAAACTCATCGAGCTGGCTTTGATAATGCGACTGAAAATTCTCTGGCTTTTGCAACACTGAACTAGGCTCTCCTACCTTGAGAGAGGGTTTGTGTTTTTCGATAAACTGCTCAAACTTTTCTCTAAAGTCAGGGCTGGACATTCGCTCTTGCTGTAAATTGAACCAATTTCCTTTATAAGCTTCTATTTCAGAGGTCAGCGTTTCTGCATAGTGCGACTTGACGGGGTGAGCCGCATATCCATTTACCTCTATTGTGGCGACTTTTTTTGCGACTACTTCAGCGGCGGACTCACCATCGGGAAGTGTAGCGTGTTCCTCATGAAGTTTTCGCACACCTTCAGTCACTTGTTTGCCAAAGCCCTCTTTTTCGAGCCTGTTGATAGGATTATGCTCGCTACTTGCGGGGGGTCGTTCATCAATTTCTTCCAATGCCCCCTCTATCAGTGCCGTCTCGATAATATCAGGAGTATCTGAAGCGCGCATGCTTGCCGCATGCTCGGCTTTGTCTGTGAGGAAATCGTCAGTTGCTTCAGTCAGTTTTTTCCCTGTAGTCCAGTGTGAGCGGCAATAGCTATCTCTGTTGCCTCAATCTCGACAGCGGCACGCTTTACTTCAGGGGAAGTTTTTTCCTCTGGTGTGTGGAGCTGTTCTGCTTGAGTTGGTAGAGCTTCGTCCATAGTTTTAGTTTAGCTTGTTTTTTGTTCCTTGTTAAATTGTCTAGAGAGATAGTCGAAAAAGTCTTTGTGGTACTGCGTGTACCATGCAAAATATTCTGGCGGGATAATTGCACTAAGCCCGAGGTAGAAAACACCTATTTCTTCATGAGATAGAGATAGTTCACTATCGTCAAAATACCCTCGGGTTACGTCGGACGTAAATACAAAAAAGCCCGCTACGAGCTGGTAGTCCGAATACCACCCAATTTAGTTCCGTTATGGTACCGCGGGCCGGACTTGAACCGGCACGAGCTAATGCTCACAGGATTTTGAGTCCGGCGTGTCTACCAATTCCACCACCGCGGCAAATGACTCATTGACTAGTTTTTGTCATGGTCAGGACTTTAATGTTTTAAACGATGTACAGATTTATACTAGTACAAGATATATAAACACTACTAGTTAGTGTATAATAATATCTATAAAGAATAAAGCATATGCAACCAAGTAACAACGCACCAACGCCTCAGCCTGGTAACACACCTAACCCTCTTACTCCTCGAGACTTCACCAATCAACAGGAGGCAGCTGCTAATGTTACTCGCGACCAGCTCAATAATATATACTCTCAGCAGGCCTCTCAAACACAGACAGCACCCCAACAAACACAACCATCTGCACATCCAAGATCGATAGATAATAATCAATGGCAGAAATATCATAGCTCATGGCAAAAATATTACCAGACATATTATGAGCGTTACTATACTGGAGCAATTCAAAATGCTCAAAGCACCTATCAGCAATATGCAAAGAATCTACAAGATACAGTTCATGCACAGCAAAATTCACCAGATAGTAATCCGACGTCTAGCCACAATGAGGATAGCAGTATGTCGCAGAAAGAAGCTATTGAAGGATTACGCTCTGAATTACTAACTAAAATCTCAAAATCTGCAAAAAAAGCAAGGGGAAGCAAACACTTTGTGCCTGCCATGGCAGCTTTATGTGTATTGCTTATTTTTGGCTTTTTACAATATAATTCTATTCTATTCTCGTACGCACAAGCCTATGTGAGCCCTGGTAACATTGATCAGCAAAATATAATAGTTGATCCCAATGCAGCACTCCAAGTCAGTGATGAGCCTCGTCTTATTGTTCCCAGATTTAATATTGATTTGCCTGTGCAATATGAAAACACAATGGGCAACACAGCAGCTAAGACTAACGACCTGCAAATGGCAGCGATGAGAAACGGTGTTGCATACTTTGGTGCAGCTGGTTTTGATTCACGCCCAGGCCAAAACGGAAATTTCGGTATAGCAGGTCATAGTAGTAATGACTTTACAGATGGTGGGGCTGCAAAATTCGCCTTTGCTCCACTACTCCGCATGAAGAAAGGTGATATTTTTTACTTAAACTATAAAGGTATCCGTTACACTTATAACGTTACAAAGATTAAAGAAGTTCAACCCGACAATGTGGCAGCACTCAACACTGGCAATACAAAACCAATGGCAACACTTATCACGTGCACCCCATTAGGAACAGCTGAGCGTAGACTACTAATATTTGGGGAGCAGATAAGCCCGAGTCCATCTAAGGCCTCAACCGCACCAACTACAACCCAAGATGAATCTGTCGATGCAACTCAATTAACTGGTAAGTCACCCACAATCTTTGAGCGTTTATTTGGAGGCTAATGACGCTAATCAAGCGTCATCTTGGTACGCTGAAGTATAGTTCGCCCACCTTTATCTTCGGATAAACTATACAGGTATTTTCCACTTGTACTATATCCTGCACTCTGCCCACGGCTAACCTGAGCCAGGTCAGCCTGATTTGTTCCGTCATATTCATACTGACGCAAAGTTCCATTGGTATCATCTGAAAAATGATGCTTATCTAGCCATAGGATATTTCTAGCGACCGAAGTATTTGCTACCAACTTTGTATTACTGAAAGATAGCGATTCTAAGTCATACGATGACATAAAGCCTGTCTGCGTGAAATACGCTATTTGATTTTCATCTTGAAAGCCGGTGTCAATAACATTTTCATATAGCTTTTTATCGAAAACTGTACTCCAGGATATTTTTTTGCTAGCGGGGGATAGATTATCTGTTTTTTTAATCGATATCTGGTTGCCAATTGTAGTAACCAAAAAATAATCTGAATAGTACTTACCAAGGCTAACCAGCATACGCTGCTTAGTCCTATGTGTTTCAAAAATCATATTTATTTTATCGTCTAGATTGTACCCGCCTGTACTTATGCTCCCATCAGATACATTAGTTACGTAAGTAAGAATATTCTGGTTTACATTCATACTGCTGATTTTTTCTAGTATTTTTGGCGACAAGCGCTTTCTATCCTTGTCAAATAAATATACTGAACCGTCTTTATACCTAACGATTAGGTTACCATTCGATCGGGGATCGAAAATCGCTTCAGAAGGGTATGACTTATTTTCATTCGCTCCTAAAATAATGCTCTGATTAGGGTCTGAAATATCTACAAGTAGTACCTGTCGTGCCTTCCCAAGGGTACGTGACATTATTATGCGACGACTATCACTACTTAGCTTGAGAAGCTTGTACTGAACACTACCTTCTGTAGCAAAATTAGGACCATCAAGGTTCACGCTCTTTACCTTCACCTCCTTATCGTCGTTCAGCTGAACAACCGAGATTACCGGTTTTGCTTTATCTGGCAGTAAAACCATTACTTTACTACCTTGAGAAGTTATACTGTCGTCAACACCATCTAAAGTTAGAACGGTATCCGTTTGTAATTGTTTGGGTATAAGTCTTGCGGAATTTAACCATATCACCTGTCCACTGCGTACTGAAAAGTCTTTTCGCCAAGGGATAAAGCCTTCCTTGTTCATCTGGACGGCATACGTACCTGGATTAATTGTTATTTTGGTATTGGTTGATCTTTCCAATTCTGCCGACCCAATCGTAACCCTAGCTCCACTTGGAAATGAGAATAATTGGACCAAGCCACCTTGTTGCACAATACCGTCTTTTGGATTCACTCTATACCCGATCATAAGAAAAAAGAAAATAACCGTAATTACAATCACAACTATGACGCTAACTACGTATAAAAGTACCCTACGCCTAAATTCTTTCTTTTGCTCTTTGTCTGTTTGCATACTGTTACAGTATAAATACTCTCTGGCAAAATAACTAGTGTGTACTTATTGATTTTCTTTCTGCTCATGGTATTATAGATTAGTAATTGCAAGGGGATATAGAAATGACAAAATCTGAACACATAACAATCGGCGGCGTCAAATACGATAAAGATACCGGTCTTCGGGTTGATAATCAAGATTTAGAAGCCAAAAAGAAAACTACTAGAGTTGTTTCTCATGCAAAAAGCCTCCATAAAAGTCCAGCTCGCACACATACGTTGAATCGTAGCCATACTAAAAACAGTGTTATACAGCCAACTCCAGTCAAATCAAGTCCAAGACAGACTACATCAAAAAGTCCGCTAATCCAAAAGTTTGCTAAACCTAGTCCGGTACAACCAAGCAAGGCAAAACCGCTACGAGCTATAAATGACATCGCACCTCCATCAAAACACCCTGTGCACCATTCCGCAAAGACGAGAAAACCAACGCTCGGCAGTAAAGCATCTTTTGCTCATAAGCCTACGGCTGCCGTAAAGCAAGTTCCTATGCCTACTTCGGCAGAGCTAAAAAAGAAACACATTGAGAATGCTTTGAAAAACTCAAAAGCAGACTACTCCACCAAGAAAAGTAAAGATTCTCGCATCAAACGACATCCAAAGCTCATCAGCATTGCAAGTGCTAGTCTAGCCGTATTAATGCTAGCAGGTTATTTTACATACATAAATATACCAACCATCTCGGTAAGGGTAGCAGCTGCTCAAGCAGGCATAGCGGCACATTATCCGTCATACACTCCTTCTGGATATAGCTTACAAGGCCCAGTAGCATACTCAAATGGCCAGGTTTCAATGAAGTTTGCATCGAACGTAAGTACCCAAGGGTTCACAGTGAGTCAGCAAAAAAGTAATTGGAACTCAAGTACGCTAAAAGAAAACTACGTAGAAAAGAGCTCGAACGGTAGCTATGAGACATATGTAGATAATGGACTAACTATCTATACCTACCCGAAGGGCGCCGCCTGGATGAATGATGGCATTTTACACACAATCGAAGGAAATACTAATTTATCAAGTAGCCAAATTCGTCGCATAGCTGTCAGTCTGTGATAGCTGACAAATCATCACAACATGTGCAATAATGGTATTAATGTCAAAAGTTCGTACTAGATTTGCCCCCAGTCCAACTGGCTTTATGCACGTTGGAAATTTACGCACCGGACTTTTTGCCTGGCTGGTGGCACGACATGCTGATGGCAAATTTATTCTCCGCCTTGAAGATACCGATAAGAACAGGGAAGTAGTCGGTTCTGCTGACCATATTCTAAAATGCCTAGAAACACTCGGGATAGACACCGATGAAGGTCTAGATAAAGGTGGGCCTTTCGCTCCATATAAGCAATCTAGCAGGCTCGATATCTACAAGCGTTGGGCTCAGAAGCTAATCGATAGCGGCCGAGCTTACGCCGACCCTTACACTCCAGAAGAGGTGCAAGAGTTCCGAAATCAGGCAAAAAACAAGAAACAAGCTTTTCTTTTTAGAAATCATCGCCCAGAGAATCCACCCAGCTGGGACGGTACAACACCGCTACGCTTCAAGTCCGATCCTAAATCGTATAATTGGCACGACGAAGTTATGGGTGATCTGTCCAGCGGTCCAGAAGTTATTGATGATTTTATCATCATAAAAAGTGATGGCTACCCAACTTATAACTTTGCCCACATCGTAGACGATGCCGAGATGCAAATTTCTCATGTTATTCGTGGTCAAGAATTTATATCGAGCCAGCCAAATTATATGAACCTCTATGAAGCGCTAGAGCTAGTACCACCAATTTTTGCCACTATGCCTCACATATTAAATGAACATGGTAATAAAAAGCTTGGCAAGCGTGACGGTGCAAAAGATGTTCTCAACTATATCCAGGAAGGTTATCTACCGGAAACGTTACTTAGTTTTATCGCGACTTTAGGCTGGAATGACGGCACCGAGCAGGAAATTTTTACACAGAAAGAGTTAATTGAAAAGTTCAGTTTATCTCGAGTTCAAAAATCTGGTGCTCGCTTTGACGAAAAACGATTACTCTGGATGAATGGCCAATTTATTCGAGAGCTACCCCTAAGCGATCTCTATCAAAGGGTTGGTGCCTTCTGGCCAGAATCTGCCAAAAACTCTACAGATGATTACAGAATGCAAGTCTTGAGTCTAGCTCAGGATAGGTTAAAGACCTTAAGCGATCTAGCTATCCTTACAAATTATTTTTTTGTCGATACCGAACCCAACCTATTATTAATTTCAGGCAATAAACAGCTTAAGAAAATTAAACCAGCCGAGCAAGTACAGTTATTAGAAACTACTAAAGCAAGGTTGTCACAGATCAAGGAATGGAAAGCTGCAGATATCCAAGATTGTTTGAATAATCTTCTTATGGAAACTGACCAAAAACCGGGTACACTTTTTAGTTTAATCCGCATAGCAACTACATGGGCACCATTCAGCCCTCAGCTGAACGATACAATGGGACTAATAGGTAGAGATGTATGTCTACGACGTATAGATCAAGCCATCGAACTTATCGATAAGACATAAGCATCATGGTATACTTAAACTATAATGAACGACACAGAACAACCTAAAAGCAACACACACCAAAAACTAATACCAAAATTTCGTGCTTGGCTCAATAATCACCGAATGGCTACGATAATAATTGTAGGTCTACTTGGAGTTGTAACCATCGGCAACATTGCTTATGCGTTAATAAATCAGCCGCAACCCAAACTGGACTTGACTATTCCGGTTGTTCAAAAACAGAAGTTCTACTCACCGCTTACTGGAATTGAAGTTAAAAACGAGTCAGATCTTACTCGTCCCGTTACAGCCGTAATGGTCGAGAATAGCCCCGATGCAAGACCACAGTCTGGACTATCCGAAGGTGAAATTGTATACGAAGCTGTGGCCGAGGCAGGGATTACTCGTTTTATGGTTCTTTACCAGCAGAATAGCCCTAAGAAAATTGGTCCTGTGCGAAGCGTTCGCCCATACTATGTTGAATGGTTCTATCCGTATGATGCAAGCATTGCACATGTTGGAGGCAGCCCGAAGGCACTATCTATGGTTCGAAATGGAAAAGTAAGGGATATTGATCAATTCTTTAATCCTGGTAGCTACTGGCGTAGTACCGACAGATATGCGCCACATAATGTCTACACCAGCAGTAAATCTCTTGCCTCACTTAACAAAAGTAAGCGCTACATAAAGTCAGACCCAATGCCTCTCGAACGTAAAAATCCCAAGGAGCCAAAATCAACACCTACCGCTGAAGCCAGCACACCAGCTGTAAAATCAATTACTATCAAGCTAGGTGGTAGCGACATGTACGATAGTTCGTATCGGTTTGACTCAAAGCACAATACCTATATACGATACCAAGCTGGCTCCCAGCACAAAGATCAGCAAAAGGGATTGATCACACCCAAGGTCGTTATTGCCCTAATAGTCGATCAAGGACTAATGAGCGACGGTTATCACACGGATATTGCGACATCTGGTTCGGGCAAGGCTCATATATTTCAGAACGGAAAGGCTATAAAAGCAACATGGCATAAAAAAAGTCGTGCAAGCCAACTCTACTTCACAGACGAAAAAGGTAAGAATATCCTACTCGAACCAGGGCAAACTTGGATTGTAGCCGTTCCTAAAAATTCTGGCAGCGTAAAATGGAAGTGAAAACCCAAAAAACAGCCAAGGATTACTGGCCAAAGTTCAAAATTCAAATTCTACTCTATACAACTGTAGCTAGTATCGTGGCTGGACTTGCTACATTGAGCATACTGTTAATTTCTTACAAGCCTTCCGTATCTGAAATTGATGCACTCATAATATCAGGCTTTATCACGATTCTTTTCTTTTCTTTGGGCGCCTTGCTAATTTCAATCGTCGTACGACCATTCCGAATAGTAAACGATGCTTTGGTATATACTTCAACCGAACGAAGTGAATCTAAGCCTCCAAATATCAACGGTAGTTCGATTATTAACAGTGGCCTGCAGCCTCTTGTAAAGTTAATATATAGCAACAAGTCACTGCAATCTACTACCCCTCATAGCCAAGACAATGCGGCTGAAATCATATCATCGATATCCAACTCATCTGTTGGAGTTGTTGCATTAAGTGAAGACTGTAAAGTAATCTATCATAGTGACACCGCCCCAATCAAAGTAGATTCAGATAACCAAAAACGGCTAAAGTTGGAATTTTATACCGAACAGACGATTGAAGACTGGGTAGATAGCGTCAAAGAAGATAGTATCCGTGCCGATAAGACATGGCTTAGAATTGCCTCTGGAGCAGCAGGGGAATCGGGTAGGACCTTATTTGATATTCACGTGTCATACAGAAAGGGAAGTAACATTCCAGTTCTAGTATTCCTATTTGATCGTACAGACACCTACGGACCCGAGGAAAATGATCTCAATTTTATTGCATTCGCCGCACACGAACTAAGGGGGCCTATTACCGTTATTCGTGGCTACCTAGATACTCTCATCGAAGAAATAGGTGATGAAATCACAGGAGAGCAAAGGGAGCTATTCGACAGGCTTGTTGTATCAGGTAACCGACTGGATGGCTACATTAATAACATCCTAAACTCTGCTAAGTTTGATCAGCGCCACCTACGACTAAATCTACACGAAACTACTATCGACGACATATACTCTACCATATCAGACGACATGACCCTACGCGCAAGAACTCAACACCGACTACTAACTGTAGATATACCACTCGACCTACCAACGGTTGCCGCCGACACATCAAGTGTCTCTGAGGTACTAGTCAACCTCATCGATAATGCTATAAAATACTCGTATGAAGGAGGTTCCGTCCATGTAACCGCTGAGCAAAAAGATAGTTCTGTAGAGATTATCGTATCGGATACTGGCATTGGCATGCCGTCAAATATCGTTGGAAATCTATTCCACAAGTTCTATCGGAGCCATCGAAGTAGAGAAACGGTTGCTGGAACTGGTATCGGATTATACATATCGAAGGCTATAGTTGAAAGTCATGGCGGAACAATGCAAGTTCGGAGTGTTGAAGGTGAAGGTTCCACATTCAGCTTTACACTACCAACTTACTCATCAGTCAAAGATAAGCTTATGAAAAATAGCGGAAGTAATACTACTCTAATAAGTAATCATAGTGGGAGCTGGATAAAAAATCATGGAAAAATCAGGGGTTAATTTATGTCAATAAAGTCCATATTAGTAATCGAGGATGATAGATTCATAGGCGAGATGTATGTACGTAGCCTAAAAAAAGCTGGCTATGACGTTGACTGGATGGTCGACGGAAATGATGGCTTAGTCGGTGCGCGCAATAAGCCATACGACTTGATTCTACTAGACATTATGCTTCCTGAGAGGAAAGGTAGCGAGATCCTAGATGCGCTCAGAGGAAAAGAAGACTTAATACCAAATACTAAGGTTATTGTCCTTACCAACTTCGAACAAGACCAAGAATCTCGATTAGCCATGGAACACAAAGTCGATGCCTACCTAATAAAAGCTGAGATCACGCCAAGAAAATTAATATCTATTATTGAGCAGCTTGACACCTAGACAACTCGGTCTTTTTTCGGTAAAGTGTAATTTACATGGTCCCTTCGTCTAGTGGTTAGGACTCCAGGTTCTCATCCTGGCAACACGGGTTCGACTCCCGTAGGGATCACCACAAGATAGATTACACACTTAGCCTCATTTTTACGGTATACTAGAAGCACTATGAGTGAGGATCAAAAAAAGCAACTACAAACATCTCTATGGAATATCGCCAACGAACTGCGTGGCAAGATGGACGCTGATGAGTTTCGCGACTACATCTTAGGTTTTATCTTCTACAAATACCTATCCGAAAAGCTCGAGCTCTACGCCGACACCGATTTACTCGCCAGCGAGGGCGTCAAATACAAAGACATCGCCGATACAGATTTCGACATCATCGACGAAGTCCGCAAAGCCTCACTCGACCACCTGGGCTACTTCCTACTACCAAGCGAACTGTTTAGCAAAATGGCCGCCCGAACCAACCTCGACGATTACATCGAAGACCTGCAGCGGATTTTAGCAAATATCGAAAGCAGCACCATGGGTACCGACAGCGAAGAAGATTTCGATAAGCTCTTCTCAGAACTAGACCTCAACGCCAACAAGCTCGGCAAGACCATGGCCGCCAAAAGTGAGCTCATCGCCAAAGTCCTCAAGCATCTCGACAAGATAGATTTTCAGCTAGGCAATAGCAAAATAGACATCCTCGGCGACGCTTACGAATACCTCATCGGGCAGTTTGCTAGCGGCGCTGGCAAAAAGGCTGGCGAGTTCTACACTCCACAAGAAGTCAGCCAAATCCTAGCGCGCATCGTCTCTACTGGCAAAACACGACTCAAAAGCGTCTATGACCCAGCCTGTGGCTCGGGCTCGCTACTGCTACGCATCGGTAAATACACCGAAATCGACCGCTACTTTGGCCAAGAGATGAACAACACCACCTACAACCTTGCGCGCATGAACATGATTCTGCACGATGTGCATTTCGACCGTTTCGACATCAAGCAAGAAGACACGCTTGTCCACCCAGAGCACCTAGAATACAAATTCGAAGCCGTCGTCGCCAATCCGCCATTTAGCGCCAAATGGGCGGGCGATAGCAATCCGCTCAACGCTCAAGACGAACGATTCAGCCCGTGGGGCAAGGTCGCACCGAGTAGCAAGGCCGACTACGCCTTCATCACGCACATGGTGCACCAGCTAGCCGACAACGGCACCATGGCGGTCGTCATGCCGCATGGTGTACTGTTTCGTGGCGCCGCTGAGGGTGTGATTCGCCAGGCACTCATCGAGCGCAATTACCTCGATGCCGTCATCGGCCTACCAGCCAACCTGTTCTACGGCACTAGCATCCCAGCTTGTATCTTGGTGTTCAAAAAGTGCAAAACGACTAACGATGTGCTATTTATCGACGCCAGCAAACATTTCGAAAAAGGCAAAAACCAAAACCGCCTGCGCCCGAGTGATATAGATAAAATCATGGAAATCTACGCCAGCCGCACCAGCGAGGACAAATACAGCCACCTAGCCACTCTAGCCGAGATTCAAGAAAACGATTACAACCTCAACATCCCGCGCTATGTCGACACCTTTGAGCCAGAAGCCCCGATAGACCTCGACCAAGTTGTCGCCGACATCCATGCCGCCGACGCCACCACCGCCGAACTAGACGCCGCTATAGAGAAATTTGCCAAGGAGCTCGGCATTAAATCGCCGTTTTAGATATGACAAAAATACAGCCAACAGTTTACATGGATGAGAGTGGTGACCTGGGGTTTGACTTTACCAAACAAAAGACAAGTCGTTACTTCGTAGTGTCGTTCGTCTTTACTGCTCACCCCAGGCAACTCGACAAGATGGTTAACAAAATATTCCATGGTTTTACCAAAAAGGAAGTCAAGAATCACCACGGCGTACTGCATTGCTATAAAGAGCATCCTAAAAACCGTGTGCGTCTACTCAACAGTCTCGCCAAAAGTAATTCGTCGGTACTAACTCTTAAGCTTGATAAAAAGCGAGTCTACACCAGGCTCCACGATGAGAAACATGTACTATACAACTACGTCGTCAATATTTTACTAGACCGCATGATTGGCAAAAAACTTATTCCGCTCGATGGCGAGATTCGTTTCGTTGCATCACGACGCGAAACCAGTAAATTTCTAAACGAAAATTTTGTAAACTACCTCAATTCTCAGACAGCCAGCAATCACAAATTAAAAATACAGACAGAGATTATCAAACCATCACAAGAGAAAGGGCTGCAAGTAATAGATTTTGTTGCATGGTCATATTTCCGTAAATACGAGCACACAGATTCATCATATGCTGATATTATTCAAGACATTACAGTAGAAGAAGGGAGATTGTTCGGATGATCTTGTCTCAGACAAAGATAAAACCTCTGTCGCTATTTACGAGAAACCATACGGAGTCCCACGACAGAGGAATTACTTACCACTTACATGGTAGCATAAGTGAAATGCTTATGTCAATATTTTTTGGTATAGAAAACAACGCCCCTCAGGCTACGTTAGCTTCTAGCGTAGCCTATGAATCAACAGAGGTCAAGCCATGAACCCACAGCAAATGACCCCAGAACTTCGTTTTCCAGAGTTTTCGGGTGAGTGGCAGATGAAGAAGCTTGGGGATGTTGCAAGCAAGGTGGGAAGTGGCTCAACCCCTAGAGGCGGAAGCAAAGTCTATAAGCAAGCTGGTATTCCCTTTGTGAGAAGTCAGAATGTGAATGGCGGAAAACTAGATTTATCAGATATTGTTTACATAGACAGACAAACACATGATTTTATGGCAAACTCAAGTATCAAGCCTTTAGACGTGCTGCTTAATATTACAGGCGCATCTTTAGGTAGGACGTGCGTTGTGCCTGCAAGTTTCGATGAAGGAAATCTCAGTCAGCACGTTTGTATAATCAGATTAGAGAAAACCAACCCCTATATTGTTCACACAATTCTTTCAAAAACAGAAAGTACAAACGAGCTACTGAAGGCTCAAACTGGTGGTGGAAAAGAGGGCTTAAACTTCCAGGCGGTTCGTGCGTTTAAGTTAAATCTTCCGCAAAAACCGGAGCAAGAAAAAATCGCGGAGTTTTTGACGGCGGTTGATGCGCGGATAGCGGCGGGCGAGCAGAAGCTTGCCAGCCTAGCGCAGTACAAAAAAGCCGTCATGCAACAAATCTTCAGCCAGCAAATCCGGTTCAAAGACGAAAGCGGCAATCCATACCCAGAGTGGGAGGAGAATAGACTCGGAGATATTGGCAACACCTACAATGGTCTCACGGGCAAAAGTGGAGTTGATTTCGGTGAAGGTTCACCCTTTATAACTTATACGCAAATATTTAGTAATACGAAAATCAGCAAGAACTACGGTTATGTGCGAATATCACCGAGTGAGAAGCAAAACACAGCACAATATGGCGATATATTCTTCACTACATCCTCTGAAACTCCAGAAGAAACTGGTTATACATCAGTACTTTTGGACGAGGTAGATAACTTATATTTGAATAGCTTCTGTTTTGGATATCGCGCCAAAAAGAGTGAGCTACTGCCCGAATTTGCAAGATATATTTTTCACAGCATGAGTGTTCGACAAGCTATCGTGAGGTTAGCCCAGGGCAGCACGCGCTACAATATTTCGAAATCTGAAGTAATGAAGTTGTCCATAAGATTGCCATCCATCGAAGAACAGCAAAAAATTACCACCTTCCTCACCGCCCTCGACGCGCGCATCACCACCGAAACCACCCGCCTGGCTAGCGCCAAAGCATGGAAAAAGGGACTTTTGCAAAGGATGTTTGTATAGAAATTGTATTGACATTGCCATACAATTTCTATACAATAGAAGTATCGTAATATTTAAAAAACGCGGCTCTACGTCAACGTGAACGGCAATCACGGCAATACGTCCACGCGTACGGAAGGAATCAAACGATGAAATCAACCAAGACATTTAACGTTGCATTTCCTGTGGAGTTGTTAGATGAGGTAGACGCTGTCGCCAAAAAACGTTTTGGCAGTCGTAGCGATCTACTCCGCGAAGCAGCACTGAAAATGATACGCGACGAAAAAAGGCTAGAAAGGCTTTTCAATGAAACAGAAAAAATCGGCGCCCAAAGTCAGTTTGGCTCAGCGGAGGAAGCTACTACAGAGCTTACGAAACAACGCCGAGCAAGGCGCGCGCTCACAAAATAGCGATAGATACAAAATAGTCGCTGATACAAGTCTGCTTGTGAGCGGTCTATTCTGGAGTGGAGCTGAAAACAAAGTACTAAAACACCTGGTACTTAATCACGAATTTATAGTATCGCAATATATAGTCGATGAACTTATTGATTTTAGTAGTTCGGTGTACCCAAAGATATCTCGCAAGCACAAAAAAGAAATCGAACAATTTTTTGACAGTTTTTTGATAGATACTGCCGACAGTGAAGAATTCGGCAAAATTAATATTCGCGATGTAGCAGATGAACCAATCGTCAAATTTGCCTTGGATAACTCTGCGGTCATTGTGTCAAGCGATACGGATTTCATAGAATATCCCGATGCCGAGCCCGTTATTTTATCACCACAAGAATACCAAGAACTATTTATGAAGTAAAATAGAATCATGACAACCCAATCCGAACAAACCCTCGAAAACAACCTTGTCGCTCAGCTAGCCGAGCAGGGTTATGAGCGCGTTACCATCGCCGACAACGCCGAGCTACTGGCAAACCTGAAGCGCCAGCTAGAGAAGCACAACGCCGAGAAACTTGACGGCACTGCCTTCAGCGAAGCCGAATTCAAGCGCATCGTAAATCACCTCGACAAAGGCAATGTGTTTGACCGCGCCAAAATACTGCGCGATCGAATGCATCTAGTGCGCGACGACGGCACGAGCGTATATATAGAGTTCATCAACATGACCAAATGGTGCTAAAACGAATACCAAGTGGCACAGCAAATTGTAAATAATGGCGAGTACGACACGCGCTACGATGTGACGCTGCTAATAAACGGCTTGCCACTGGTGCAGATAGAGCTCAAGCGCCGCGGCATCGAGCTCAAAGAGGCCTTTAACCAGATAAATCGCTACCGCCGCCACAGCTATGCTAGTGGTAATGGGCTGTTCCAATACGTCCAGCTATTCGTCATCAGCAATGGCGTCGATACCAAATATTACGCCAACAGCGTCAGCTACAGCGGCGCCAAAAAAGCTAGCTTCAAACAAACCTTTTACTGGACAGACCGCGAGAACAAGCGCATCAGCCAGCTGGACGAATTTGCTCGCGATTTCCTAGAGAAATGCCATGTGTCGCGCATGATCACCAAATACATCGTACTAAACGAAACCGACAAAGTATTGATGGCGCTGCGCCCATACCAATACTACGCTGTAGAGCGGATTATCGAGCGCGTTGAAAGTGGCGTCGGACAGGGCGGATATATCTGGCACACTACAGGTAGCGGCAAGACCCTGACAAGCTTCAAGGCGGCGCAGATCATGACCGAAAACCCTGCCGTAGACAAAGTACTGTTTGTGGTCGACCGCAACGATCTAGACTACCAGACGATTCGCGAGTTCAATAGCTTCAAAGAAGGTAGCGTGGATGGCACCGACAACACTCATGCGCTAGTGAAACAACTCAGCGACCCCGACACCAAGCTGATCGTCACGACTATCCAAAAGCTCGACAACGCCATCAAAAAAGAGCGCCACACTGGAGCTATGGAAGCGGTGCGCGATCAGCGGATTGTGTTTATCTTTGACGAATGTCACCGCTCGCAGTTTGGCGAGACGCACTACAATATCACCGAATACTTCAGCAACTTCCAGATGTTTGGCTTTACTGGTACGCCGATATTTGCCGACAACGCCACCGGCAATTCACGCTTTGGCAAGCGCACCACCGCCGATTTGTTTGGTGAGTGCCTGCACCGCTATGTCATCACCGACGCCATAAACGACGGCAACGTGTTGAAATTTAGCGTGGAATACGTCGGCAAATTCAAACAACGCGAGGGTAGCGAAACCAACATCGACATTGATGTCGAAGCAATCGACACGCGCGAAGTCATGGAAAGCGACGAGCGTATCGGCAAAATCGTCGACTATATCATCGCAAATCACGACCGCAAGACGCACAGCCGGGACTTTACTGCTATGATGTGTGTCAGCTCTACCGAGATGCTCCGTAAATACTACGACGCTTTCAAATCGCGCGGGCACAACCTGCGAATCGCCACGATATTTAGCTATCAAGCTAACGAAGATGACAAAGATGCCGACGGCATGATCGACGAAGTCGATATCGACATGGGCGACGGTGCAGTGGTAAACGAACACTCACGTGACGTGCTAGAGCGCGCTATGGGCGACTACAACGCACTGTATGATACCAATTACACCACGCGCGACAGCAAGAGTTTTTATAACTACTACAAAGACATCGCTCGCCGCGTCAAATCACGCGAGATTGACATATTGCTGGTGGTAAATATGTTCCTGACAGGATTTGACAGCAAGACGCTCAACACGCTGTATATCGATAAAAACTTGTGTTACCACGGACTACTGCAAGCCTATAGCCGTACCAACCGTATACTCAACGAAGTCAAGTCGCAGGGTAATATCGTAGTGTTCCGTAATCTCAAAGCTCGTACCGACGAAGCCGTGGCATTGTTTAGCAACAAAGACGCCCGCGAGACGATATTCCTAAAGCCGTACGAAGCCTATGTAGACGAATTTAACGCCAAAGTCGGCGAGCTACTCGCGTTTGTTCCAACTCTTGGCGACATTGACGCGCTGACTGGCGAAGCCGATAAAAAACAGTTTGTCGAGCTATTTCGTGAGGTTATGCGAACACGCAACGTATTAACGAGCTTTACCGACTTTGACTACAGCGACACCGCCATGACCGCCCAGCAGTTCGAAGATTTCAAGAGCAAATATCTTGACCTATACTTCGAAGCTAGAGGTGACGGCGCTGAAAAAGATTCTATCTTGAATGAAGTAGACTTCGAGCTAGAGCTAGTGCGCCGCGATGAGATAAATGTCGACTACATACTGCAACTACTTGCCAAATATATCGATGCGTCAGACGATGAACGCAATAAACTCCGCAAGCAAGTCGATGACCTGATGAGTGGCGACGAAAAATTGCGGAGCAAGCGAGAGTTGATCGAGCGATTTATCAATGGGTACTTGCCTCAAATCACCAATGGTGAACAGGTCGATGGTGAATTCCAAAAGTATTGGAGCGACGAAGAGCGAAAAGCGATAGAAAAGTTCGCCGGCGAAGAAAACCTCGACGTTGAACGGCTCGAAAAGCTAATATCTAACTACTCGTACAGCGGGCGCAAACCACGCCAAGACGACTACGCCAAAGCCTTTAGCGACGGCTACAAGCTCGGCATCCGCGAGCGCAGCAGCACACTCGAGCGCATCGCCGACAAATTCGCTAGGTTTATTAATATATTTGTTGATAACGTGTAATTAGTATCGAATAAATCTGACATAATTCCGGACTTATTACTAGATCTGCCCTCGGTGCGTGATAGGAATCTAACTCTAGTCGCTGATATATGGCGGAACACTTTGTTTTGATGAGGTAAATTCGGGCTATATTTTCTTTAGAGCAAGGAGTATAATTCAAAATTGGTTACATAATATTAAAAGGAACAGAACGAAATGTCTATAGGCAAACACACCCCTATGAATTATTCAGAAAAAGAACATCAAACAGCAATTGTCGAATGTATTGCCCCAGATGGGCTAGGGTTCGGCGAAGGTGGCATTAGTGTTAAGTCTCAGATTGATCAAGGTATTTTGACGCCCGACACGCCACGCCATATTCGTGAATTCTTGACTAATAATCCAAATGCTTTCAAACAAGTCGAGGTAGATGATGACGGCTGCGGGGACGGCCGCCCATGGACTAAAGTCATCCAGGAATACCGCGATGAGAACGGTGAAAAGAAAATTCAACTTTTTGGTAGGTCAAAGCTTCGTGCTAAGGTATTTGGGGGTGGTCTTGTGGTGGCAGCAAGTATGTGGCGTGCGATCCAAGGTGCGCCGCAGGATGAACAAACAGTGGGCGGCGACCGCGCATTCATGGCTAGCAAGCTTTCAGAGGCAGAGTTCAGTCATGGTGCACATAGCGATGATCATGCCGAGGGAGAGAACTGTGGGTGTGGTGCAATTGATAAATATCCTGTAATTACCACTAATGCCATCAAATATCGTCCGCAAATTACGAGTGCATTAGAAGCCCTGTACGGTGATGAGTTTGAAGGCAATAAATCAGAGATTGAACAAGTTTTTGGTGTGTATGAAGCACTTGCCAAGAATAATGGCTACTTTGCAGATGCTAGCGGAAGACAGTCAATGGAGCAGATTCTTGGCTCGGGGGCGGTTGTCAAGGAGCTGCAAGGCCACCATATTGAAGAAACGATCATCATTAATGACGTCGAAGGTACGACGCTTGATCAGCAGTTATTTACGGAAATAGTCAAGAATGCGGGTGGTGACCATCGTCCGCGTATTGTACAGGCATTTTCAATTGACGTGTGGCGTGGTCGAGCTATCGCAGATAAGGTGGCTGAGATTGCTCAGGAAGAAGATACAACAGTTGATGGTCGTCGTGTGATTAGACTTGCCTACGCAGACTTTCTTATACGTACTCTTGCTGTTGCCGGGACATTAACTGCCGGAGATCTACCGGTTTACCGACGAACTACGCAATAAAGTGTATTCCGATGTAAACAAGATTTACGATCACGTCAAATAGCTCAAGCAAGTAGCTGTAGTAGCTTTACTAAACCTATCACGCTCCCTCATATCAAGCTGCAGCCGCATATTGTCGCTCAAGCTCTTCCTCGCTACAGTGCACAGCACCACATAATGCAGCTTTTCCTAATGAATCATTCATAATATGAGGCACCACTTCGCTTATCCTGTTCACTTGCTGCGATGTAGACTCTTTTGCCATTAAGTGCATATGGAGACCTTTTTTAACTTCCTTGATAACTACATTCGGGTGTCTTGAAAGTCCCGCCTCCCAATTTCCAGAATCATACAGTCGATCTTCACCGTAAGCGACTACGCAACCATACTGCTCAGGATGCAGGGCGTCAGTGAATCTGCCCGCTTCACCAGATAGAAGTGCTGGTAAAATTCCAGCCATTGTACCCGTTAAGCAACGTGGATTTGTCGAAAGAGTACTAGCAATACCCTTGCAGTCACCCTCTGATAGCACCTTCGAAAGTACAACGCTACCGAGTGTTATTTCTCGGACTAACCAT
Source organism: Candidatus Saccharimonadota bacterium (assembly GCA_020428315.1). Lineage (GTDB taxonomy): Bacteria > Patescibacteriota > Saccharimonadia > Saccharimonadales > Saccharimonadaceae > JAGQNA01. The sequence continues at coordinate 33,720 of JAGQNA010000002.1, read as the reverse complement.
TCTAAAGCCTTTGGTACTTGATCAAAGGTCACACGATCATGGATAACAACCGCTTTTGGATCCATATATGGTACTGTTAGATCCACGAAATCTTTTGCATCGGCTAATGCAGCCTGACCCACTGCACTAATTCCACCACGAGAATCTCCATGTGGTACAATCTGTCGACTCAAACCAAATCGCTCAATAATGTGGTTGATGATAGCCAGTTCAGCCTGGACTGATTTTGTCATCGCAATTTGTGGAGATTTTTTTGCAACACTCAATATATCCATAACATCGCTACCAGGACCACTATATTCACAACCGACCTGAATAACAGGCATATTCGCTGCCTGAGATAAGCTTAGGCTACGCATGCCGGCATAGCCATCGATTGTTGTAGTAAATGCCGTACCGCATGTTCCAACTGGTGTTGACTCCAAATCCTCTACGCCCGTACATGGCAAGACCAGTCTAGCCCGTCTATCTACTCTGTCACTTAATGTAAATACAAAATCATAAACTTTACTGGCAATATTACCGTTATCATCACAGACTTCACGATAGTTAGTATCCTCGCAGCGATCTACACTTAAATTAAAATCAGGCAGCCAAGTTTCTCCTGTCTGCCTGATTAACTGCCCATCATCCATTTCTGTTTCGCCAGTATAGCGTCCCGGCAAGTATAATTTACCTTCTGCTCCAGCTCGTTCCCATAGCTTTTCTGGCTCAGGAACGGCTTTATTGTATATCGCTTCTGCTGCTTTCAATAACATGTTTGTCTACCTACTTACACTACGAGTATAGTCCTATATTTTTAAAAAGCAACATTTTTATTATAACTTTACCTGTACTAGGTTCAGCCTATGCTAAAAGCATATTGCAATACAAAATACCGTCGTGCATACTATAATATAAGGAAAAGGGGAGGCCAACATTCAGACACTGTCAATAACCAAGTTCTGGCATAGGCGTATTTGCGAGGCAACTATTTTTGTTACTCTTGCTATACTTGTTCTTTATTTTATTCCTTATTTTGTCAATCTAGGCAATATTAAAGATTCTCTGATTGTCTCTGATTGGACCGCAATTATTGCAACAGCAACCCTTATCTATAGCCTGCTACTATACCTACGGCCACCAAATAAACATCTATATTTTGCTTCACTGAGCGTCTACATGCTACTTGGTGCGACTGTAGGCCTTCTAGTATTCACAACTGGCGGGGCATTTTCATCATTCATCTCAGCATGGATGATTATTGTAGTTTTTGCTGCCGTTTTTGGACCCGTAGGCATGGCCTTAGCTGTGTTATCTACCACCTCCTACGTACTGTATTCGGTCATACTTTCTAAATATCTACCTGTGGAAGAAATATTTGTTGCGGTAACTAGTACTTTGGTACCACTGGTCGCAGGCTATATAATTTTCCACTCTAAATCAAAAAAGGATCATCGTGATAGTGCTTACTATAGCTTAGCTAATGAATTAAGTGCGGCTAATAGCCAGTCTGATATCGTAATACAGGCCATCGATGATGGAGTGCTATCAATTAATGCTAAAGGCGTAATCCAGCTGATCAATCCTGCCGCTCAAGATATTCTCGGCTGGGGTCACAATGATGCTGTGGGGCTTAGTTATGAGTCCGTACTTAAGCTCAGCACGGAAGACAAGCGAACACCAGGTGAAACCGAAAACCCAGTTTCTGTAGTTCTTTCGACCAACAAAGATTCCGAAAGTGACAAGCTATACGCAACAACTGGAGGCGGAAAACGAATCCTCTTATCGCTTGTTGTTTCACCAATCGGACAAGTTGGCGATGGTGCAATCGTAGTGTTTCGAGATATTACAAAAGAGTATGCCAAAGAGAAAGAAAAAGCTGAATTTATCTCAACTGCAAGTCATGAAATGCGCACACCAGTAGCCAGTATTGAAGGATATCTGGGTCTTGCGCTAAACCCTAACACGGCCCAGATTGACAGTAAAGCCAGAGACTATATTACAAAAGCCCATGAGTCAGCACAGCATCTAGGACGCTTATTTCAAGACCTTCTAGATGTAAGTAAGGCCGAAGACGGCAGGCTATCGAACCATCCAACTGTCATAGATGTAGTCGACTTCCTGTTTGATGTTGTTGAAGGGCTACGTTCAAAAGCTACCGATAAGAATCTACGCCTATACTATAAGCCACGACCATCAGCCGATCCATCGACTCAAAATAATCGCTTTATCTCTCCTGTACTATACGCCAACGTTGATAGCGATCATCTACGTGAGCTTGTTTCAAACTTAGTTGAAAACGCTATTAAATATACACCTAGTGGCGATGTTATTGTCGATGCAACAGCGGACGATGACATAATCACAATCAGCGTTCAAGACAGTGGTATTGGTATCGCCAAAGAAGATATGCCTCATCTTTTCCAGAAGTTCTACCGCATAGACAACTCAGCAACACGCGAAATCGGAGGGACAGGACTTGGACTGTACCTATGTCGCCGTCTTAGTGAGGTTATGGATGGACGACTCTGGATCGAAAGTGAATTGGGCAAAGGCAGTACTTTTCATCTTGAAATTCCTCGTCTTGAACAAACTGAAGCAATGCATCTACTCGAAACAGAATCAGGCCATGATGAGACAGGCATACAGACCCACTCTGAAAAAATGCTACCTACTGTTGAACAGCTAGAGTCTATGAGTACTCCGATCGAGGATATTTTTGAACCACAACAGCCTACCCAAACCCAGCAAACAATCGACAATACAGTTACAAGTCAAAGTCCGCAACAGGAACTGCCACAAGTATCACCAAGTCAAGCTCAACCCATGACCGTAGTAAATACTTCACAAGACAATCCACCGCCTGTCATACAGAGTAATCCAGCTCCGGTGGCACAACCAACTGCACTTGATAACGTATACACTATTCGACCTACACAGAGTACACCGCAACCACAGCCCCCACGCCAATCTGTAAACGTACAAATTCCGGTTCGCGATCAATCCAATTAAAATGTAAATGCAAATGACTAGTATTTTTAAACATGCTTATGTATAGTAATATGTGATGACAAAGATACTATTAGTTGAAGACGATAAAAGTTTACGAGAAATTTATGGGGTAAGGCTGCTTGCAGAAGGCTACGATATTATCTCTGCTGGTGACGGGGAAGAAGCTCTTGCAATGGCAATCAAAGAAAAACCGGCACTTATTGTAAGCGATGTTATGATGCCGAAGATATCTGGATACGATATGCTAGATATTTTGCGCAGTACTACAGAAACCCGAAACACAAAAGTCATTATGATGACCGCTCTTAGTAGTGACGATCAACGACAGCGCGCAGAAGAACTTGGCGCAGACAAGTATCTCGTAAAGTCACAGGTTGGGATCGAGGATGTTGTTCGTGCCGTTCACGAAGTGCTTGAAGACAGTCCTTCGGGGGTAAGCCAACCTCAAATCGTAACTGCTCCAGCTCCAGCTCCAGCACCGGCACCTGCAGCACCCACTACAAGCCAGTCGCCAGTCATAGCACAAACTCCTACACCTATCGCAGATCAAACTATTCCTTCCGTAGCCGCTGTTCCAACTCAGGTCACTCCGCCACCAGCTGTGCCGCCAGTGCCTCAAGCTCCAGTTATTAACCCCGATCCCGCTCCTCAACCTACAGTACCAGTTAGTGTAGCCCCAGAGCCACAGCAACCAGCTACAAATCCTGCTACCCAAAACCCTGCGCAAACACCAGCTACTGTAGCTTCGCCTCCCGAAAGTACACTTCCACAACCAACCGCACCATTTTCAACCTCACGACCAGATAGGGGCAACAACCGAGTAATCGAACCTCTGCAAAGACCTGAAGAGAATCAAGCCGAAACACTTAAAGCTCAAATTGATAGGGAACTCGAAGGTAACGTTAACGGTCCTACTGCCAACCTAGCTAATCCTACAGTACCAGTTCAGACACCTATGCCAGCACAAAGCGTCTCAGACAATCCTACCCCAGACCCGCTCACACCTCCGCCTCAAATGCAGTAGCATTATTGATTTGAAATGATAAACAATAAGCCAGACATTAGACTAAATAAATTTGTTGCCTTAGCCACTGGCTGCCCAAGGCGTCAAGCAGATGAATGGATCGAAGCTGGCAAAATTACTATTAACGGAAATACCGCTCGCTTAGGTGCACGCATTTCAAAGGATGATGTAGTTAAACTTAATGACAGTAGGTTAGTGCTGCAGCCTATGCTTTATATCGCACTAAACAAGCCAACTGGCTTTGTTTGTTCGCGCAAAAAACAAGACGATACCGAAACTATATATAAGCTCTTACCCAAACAATACCATCAGCTAAAATCAGTCGGACGACTTGATAAAGATAGCTCTGGTCTAATCCTTCTCACAAACGATGGTGATTTTACCTATAGGATGACACACCCTAGTTTTATTAAAACCAAAATCTATACAGTTTGTCTAGATCGAGAGCTACAGCCACTACATCAACAAATGGTTTCAGACTTTGGCGTTATGCTAGCTGACGGAAAGAGTAAATTTACAATTGAAAAGTCCAGCAGTTCACCTCTGCAGTATACTATTACAATGCATGAAGGTCGTAATCGCCAGATTCGGCGTACATTTGCCGCCCTCGGCTACACCGTAACCATGTTGCACCGTACGACTTTCGGCGAATACCAAATCGGAAATCTTATGTCAGGGGAGTATTCGATTTTAAACAATCTACCCAGCCAATAGATTGTTATTATCTCACCTATAGGTTCAACCAACTATCCAGATGTTAATTTATGAATATTCTGTTAAAATAACCATAGTATGTCATCGAAACTTCCAGTGGTAGCAATTATAGGCCGTGCTAACGTAGGCAAAAGTAGCTTGTTTAATCGTGTACTCAAAAAGCAGCAGGCAATCGTAGCTCGCGAAGCCGGGACGACGCGTGATAATGTTTTTGGTAAGGTAGATAGTCCTCACGGTCAATTTTGGCTAGTCGATACCGCTGGACTCAAAGACCCAGATGATGATTTTGAAGCAAGTATCCAAGAACAAATCACTGAGGCGGCTGATGCTTCTGATGTAATATTAGTCGTTGTCGATAGTACCAGCTATCCAAGTGACGAGGACAGAATAGTTGCCAAAAAGGCCCTAAAAAGCAAGAAGCCGGTTATTTTAGTACTCAACAAAGTAGACTTAAAGGGCAGCTTATCGATTGATGACTTCAAACAGCTTGGTATTCGTAAATCGGTTCAGACTAGTGCAGAACATAATAGCGGCGTCTATGAATTAATAGATGAGACTACAGCGTGTCTACCATCCAACGCCAAGAAAGCTGAAGAAACTAAAGATGATATTCTTCGTATCGCTCTAATTGGTCGTCCAAACGTTGGAAAAAGTTATCTATTTAATACCCTCGCAGGTAAGCAGCAAGCAGTGGTAGCTAACGTTGCAGGCACTACACGAGATGTTAACCGCATAAGCATTAACTATAAGAAACGAGCAATTGAGCTTCTCGATACTGCCGGCATTCGCAGACAAGGCAAGCAAGAGGTTGGCATAGAAAAATTCAGTGTCCTCAGAACAATTCAGGCAATTGAAGAATCTGATGTCTGCTTACTCTTAATGGACGTCAACGAACTTAATGTTCAACTAGACCAAAGATTGGCTGGTCTAATTTCAGATGCTGGCAAAGGCTTAGTTTTAGTCGTAAGTAAATGGGACAGTGCCGAGGGCAAAGACGCCTATACGCGTGATGCACTAGCACCTAAAATCGCTAGGACTTTTGATTTTGTACCTTGGGCACCACTAATATTTACAAGTAGTGTTACTGGCCAAAATGTCACAAAAATTTATGATCTGGTACTTGATATTGATAATCGTCGAAAGCAAGAACCAAAAACACGTAAATTAAACGATCTACTTCAGGAGGTCATCCAAGCTCATCCTCCTGCAGGCCTGAAAAACACCCATCCCAAGCTCCGATATATCGTCCATACCGACACAAGCCCCCCATGGTTTGTAATCTATGGTAGTAATCTTAAGTTTGTTCACTGGAGCTACAAACGCTATCTCGAACGTAAGATCCGAGGAGTATTCGACTATAGTGGTACGCCTATCAAATTTTCTTTCCGTGATGAAAAACAAATAAAAGCAAATAAAGAGCGCCTCAAAAATGGTCTTGAGCCAGTTACCAAAGCCTACAAGCAAGCTAAAAATACAGAAGAATAGATATGAAATTACTTTTCGCATTTGGTAATCCAGGAATTCAATACCAAAACACACGTCATAATACCGGCTATTGGCTGGCAGACTCAATAGCCAGCAATCACCATGCTCATTTTATCGATAAATCAAAATTTAAATGCTTATTAGCTGAGATACAGATGGCGAATACCAAGCTAATAATTGCCAAGCCGACTACTTTTTATAACCTAGTCGGTGAGAGCTTGGTACAAATTGCCAACTATTACTCAATCGACCAAACCGACATTCTAGCTGTACACGACGACCTAGCCCTCACACTCGGTACCGTACGTGTCAGGACGGGCGGCAGTGCAGCCGGTAACAACGGTATAAAGAGTATCAACCAGCACGGATTCACGAATACGCAGCGCCTACGTATCGGCATCTCGACAGAAGATAAAGGGCGGATCGCCGACAGCGACTACGTACTAGGTAAATTTACTAAAGCTGAGCAAGAAAAATTAGACAATTTACTACCCGAACTACTAGGGTTGGTCGATAAATTCACTAATCAACAATTAGACCCCACAACGTTAAGTACTATACACCGAGCGTAGCAATAATCACCCCCACCACAACTAGTCCTAGCACCAGCACTATCGCCTGTACAGTGCCAAGCTTGCGTGGTTGCTCATGAATATCAGGAATGATATCACTGGCAGCAATATAAATAAACATTCCAGCTGTAGCGGCCAGCAGGGGACCAATCGGTAGATTAGTTGAGCTGCCGAATAAATACACCAACGTTGCGGCAAAAATCGTAGCAATTGCCGTTAATACATTGGCTGCGATAACCTTCTTATCGCGCCACCCACGAGATAATAATATGCCGAATGTTCCTAGCTCTTTAGGTATTTCGTGCACACTAACAGCCAGCACTGTAATTAAGCCAGTCGCCGGGTTAGCCAAAAATGCTGCACCAATGGCAATACCATCGATTAGATTGTGCAGTAAATCACCAATCACGACTAGAGTATTCTGATGCTCATCCTTAGCGTGACTATCATGATCGTGGTGAGCATGAAACCAAGTAGCTGTACGTTCTAGAATGAAAAATACTGTAAAGCCAATCAGCGTCCATGTAAGTAGACTACGTGGTTCACCTAACTCAAAACTCTCTGGTAGTAAATCAAAAAAAGCTGCTGCCAGCAAAGCACCAGCGCCAAATGGCAGGGCGATGTTGATAGCACGTACGCGGCGCTTTTTACTTAAAAAAATAGTCGCACCTCCTGCCAAAGATATAGCACTACCAAGTATGATAGCAAAGAGCATAATTAAATAGTTATCCATTGTCTATAGTATACCGATTTTTTCCAACTAAAAAAGCGCTAGGTAAGGGTGGGCATCACCTAGCGCCGTTTTACCCTTCAACCCACACCAGAACAAAGCGCACGACACCAACTCCACGTGGTGGACGCCTGATGAATCACTACTGAATAGTCGTTCTTTGAATGGTATCCTCATAGAATCTATGGGGGTTAAAGGGGTTAGTATGCGTGTAACCTTACGTAATGATAATGGAGGGTAGAATACTATCATCACAGTTACACACAACCTAACTGTCTATCATACGATAGATTTGTTAGAATAGGGGGTATAAGGTGCTTGGTCACCCTCGCTGAATGACCAATCATCTTAAATATTAGCACGTATTTGACATAACGTCAAGCCTTTTTGAAACTTTTTCTATGAAAATCAATACTATTTCACCAGATACAAATAATTACATTCAGATATTGACCCATATTGCAAAACCTCCTAAAAAGTTAGATTATATTGGCGTATTACCCAATAATCGTAGACCGTCTGTTGCTGTTGTCGGTACTAGAAAACCTACCTCGTATGGCATAGAGGTTACATCGAAAATCACTAGCGAACTTGCTCGTCACGGAATTATTATTATTAGCGGACTTGCGCTGGGAGTTGATGCAATAGCTCACCGTTCAGCTCTTGAAAGCGGCGGGGTAACTATAGCAATTCTTGCCAATGGACTACCTAACATTTATCCGGCTAGTAATGCTTCACTCGGCAAAGAAATCATTTTAAATGGTGGGGCGGTTATTAGTGAATATCCTCAGCACTCACGAGCTCGACCGTACCAGTTCCTAGAACGCAATAGACTAGTCAGTGGTCTTGCCGATGCAATCATTATCACAGAAGCATCGGCACGAAGTGGTACTCTGAACACCGCAAGTCGTGCATTAGAACAGGGGAAAGATGTTTTTGTAGTCCCAGGTCCAATCACTAGCCCGATGAGCTTTGGCTGCAATCAGCTAATCAAGCAAGGTGCCTCTCCGCTAACTAGTAGCCGTGATATTATAGAGCTGCTCATGCCAAGTGACTCAAAACAACAAACTAGCCTACCTCTAGGTGATACACCGCTTGAAGACAGTATTATTAAACTTTTTTCTGACGGTATCCGTGATGGTGACGAAATACGAAACAAGTTAAGTGTAAGCGCAGCTGAGCTATCTCAAGCGCTAACAATGCTTGAGATTAATGGTATAATACGTAGCCTTGGGGCTAACCAGTGGACACTGGCATAGCACACCAATAGCTATGCCCTTTATTTAGTATTTAGCGGTCTGACAAGTAATTAGTTCACAAAAAAACTAAATAATAGCCAATATCGCAAATGTCAACTATACTGGGTATCAAGGTGAAAATTTGCATTTTCTTAAACTATTGCGTAGAGTAGTCAGTTGAGTTTATTGTATTAAGTAAGATATGAGTAAAAATTTAGTAATTGTCGAGTCACCAGCAAAAGCAAAAACAATCGAGAAGTATCTTGGTAAAGATTTTAAGGTGCTTTCAAGTATTGGTCATATTCGTAGTATCGCTAAAAAAACTAAAGAGGGCAATCCCCCTATCGATATAAAGAATGGCTTTAAAACCACATACGAAGTAGATCCAGAAAAGAAAAAAGTTATTTCTGAACTAAAAAAGGCCGTTAAAGCAGCTGATACTGTCTGGCTTGCTACCGATGAAGACCGCGAAGGAGAAGCAATAGCTTGGCATCTCTGTGAGATTTTAAAATTAGACCCAAAGAACACCAAGCGAATCGTTTTTCATGAAATTACAAAAAATGCTATCGAACAGGCAGTTAAAGAACCTCGGGTAGTCGACATGGACTTAGTCCAGGCTCAACAAGCACGCCAAATTCTAGATCGAATAGTTGGCTTTGAGCTCAGTCCAGTTGTCTGGCAAAAAGTTCCTGGTGGTAAGAGTGCTGGTCGTGTACAAAGTCCAGCTGTACGCCTCATAGTTGAGCGCGAGCAAGAGATTAAGTCATTCAATAGCAGTAGTGACTTTAAAATTACAGCACTATTCTATAAAGATAATCAAGAGTTTAAAGCAGAACTAAAACAACGTTTTGAGTCAGAAGCAGATGCGTCAGATTTCTTAAAAAGCTTAAATAGTACACAGTTTACTGTCACTAATATCAAGAAGACACCTGGCACTCGAAATCCATCCGCCCCTTTCACGACTAGTACGCTCCAACAAGAGGCGAATTCTCGACTCGGCTTTGGATCGAAAGCAACTATGTCAAGTGCACAGAAGCTCTATCAAGACGGAAAAATAACCTATATGCGGACTGACAGTGTCAATCTGAGCGGCCAGGCTATTGCTAGTGCGACTGACTATATTAAACGACTGTACGGACCAGAGTATAGCACTGTTCGAAAATTTAAAACTAAAAACTCAAACGCTCAAGAAGCTCATGAGGCGATTCGACCTACAGACATGTCGCTCGAGACTGCTAGCAATAATGAGTATGACCAAAAGCTATATGATCTAATACGTCGAAGAACTCTAGCAAGTCAAATGAGCCCAGCTAAGCTTGAAAAGACTACTGTTACCATAGCCCCTAGCTCTTCGAGTGATAAAAATCTTATTTTTGAAGCAAAAGGTGAAATTATTGCTTTTGATGGCTTCTTACGAGTTTATGGTGCTAGCAAGGAAGAGATTCTACCAGCCTTAAAAATAAACGATCAAATCGAAACAAATCAAATCCAAGCACGCCAAATTTTTGCAAAACCACCAGCTCGCTATACCGAAGGTAGTTTAGTTAAAAAGCTCGAGGACTTAGGCATTGGTCGACCAAGTACCTATGCCACCATAATAGATACTGTCCAAACTCGTGGCTATGTCGAAAAAGGCGAGAACGAAGGTATCCCACGGCAGGCAATTATACTTAATCTTGTAGGGGAAGAAGTACAGCGTGAGCTAGTCGAAGAAAAGTCAGGATCCACCAAGGGAAAGCTTGTTCCGACACCAGCCGGTGAATTAATCGCAGGCTTTCTAACTGAGCACTTTGAACCAGTCGTAGATTATGGCTTTACTGCAAAAGTTGAGGAACACTTTGATGACATTGCTAGCTCTAAGCTCGATCGTAATAAGATGCTTCAAGATTTTTATGACCCCTTCAGTAAGCTTATCGCGAAGTCTAGCAGTATTGACCGAAGCAAGGTAGGCAACAGTCGCGAGATAGGTGTTCACCCAAAGACTAATCTACCAATAATCGCCCGCTTTGGTCGCTTTGGTCCAATGCTACAGCTTGGAGGTACCGATGACAAAGAGAACAAGCCTCAGTTTGCCCCTATGCCGAAAGGTTCCACTATTGACGATGTGACTCTCGAGCAAGCGCTTAAGGCTTTTGAGTTACCTAGGCTACTTGGGCAGACAAAGGATGGTAAGGATATTAAAGCAAATATTGGCCGATTTGGACCGTATATCCAAGTCGATAAGCTCTTTGTAAGTATTAAACCAGAGGACCCTCACACTATAGAACTAGAGAAGGCACTTGAATTATATGCAGCAAAACTACAAGCCGAGGCAGAAAAAAACATAAACGACTTTGGTGATGGCATAAAAGTTTTGAATGGACGATTTGGGCCGTATATAACAGATGGTAAGAAAAATGCAAAAATCCCTAAAGACACTGAACCCAAGTCTATTACTCATGACCAGGCCAAGGAACTCCTAGCTAAAGCCCCTAATAAGGCTCGAGGTAAACGCAAGGTGGCCAAAAAATCGAATAAAAAAAGCTAGTTGTATTCTACTTATGCTATACTCATAGCATGAGAAAAAATACCGGCTTCACCCTTGTAGAGCTATTGGTTATTATTGCTGTTATTGGTGTCCTCACCGGTATTGGAATTATGGGTTACAATGGCTGGCAACAGAATTTATCAAAAACCACTGCAAAAAACGACTTAACTCAAGCAGCAGCGCTACTTACAAACTACCATAACTTCCATAACGGCTATCCGTCTCGTATATACTCTGATCAACTTGGTAATCCAGAAAATGGCCAGCCTAAGTTTATTCCTTCCTCCGAGGAAATGGTAACATTGAACTACCATACCAATTCAAATGTGTCATTGGTCTATAGTAACCTCAGTGATGCTCAAGAATTAGTGTTATTTATTGATATCTGCAAAGATGTCATGACTAGTACAGAGCCTGCAATCAAACAAACTTACCATAATAGCTGCTCAATAGGTAATCTTGCGGGGATTCTCTACCTTGGTGGACTTTTGGGAATCAAAACCACTGGCACCTATCAGGGTACGATAAAGCCGACTCAAAGTGGCCCTAATTACTACATAAACCAGACTTTCGAGATCGAATGTGGCTGGTGGTACTGGGTATGGCCATGGCCCTGCGACCCAAATGATCCTGGTATAAATACCTACAAATCAAAAATGACTGATGTCGCCAATGAAATAAAGAATCGATTTATCGCTAGCGGTGGCACATTTCCTGTAAAGGTTCCATCGATCTCAATTGGCTATTCACCCGTAGCTCTTCCACCTCCTGTCAGTATAGTTGACTCAACAGGAACAGCCTTTTGCCTAGAAGCCGTATCTTCAAAGTATGGCAACTTTATATACCACATCAGTAATTCTGACCCTAAGAATATTCAAGAGGGTGGCTGTCCTCCCGACAGTAATGACTGGTAGTACCTATGGGTACACACGAAGAATATTCTTATTAAATTATTTATACTTGACGTCTAAAATATGATAATATATTTATAGCAATGTCTGTATTTGACTTTACAGCATAGTTGTTCTATAATGTAATAAAAGTTTAGAATAAAATTCATCACAGTGTGGGCAGAGAGGCAATAGTATGGAACAGTCATCAGTGGCGGCAATCGATACAGCAACAGATTTAAAACTGGCAGTAGAGGGTATTCTTAATTATATCGAGCATGAACGAGAAAAAGAAATTATAACGCGACGCTTTGGTCTATATGACCGTAAAGAAACCCTTGAGCAAATCGGTGAACTGCTAGGTATTACCCGTGAACGTGTTCGTCAACTTGAAAAATCTATCCTTACTAAGCTTAAGTCTGCGACAGAGGATGGTAAAATTCCTGAAATCCGTGATATCGAACGTGCAATTGTACGACAACTTTCTGAAAATGGTAAGGCTGCAATAATTTCAGACCTAACCAGTTCTTTGCTCAATGGCAACAAAGATTATCAGAAACTTATTTCTCACGTTGGATTTGTCGCCGAACTTGCTCCAAACCTAACAGTTATTTCTGAAAATGACCATTACCGTCATGCTGTTGCAATTGCAGAGTACGGAGATGAAAAGTCTATCAAGAAAAAAGTTGACGAAGTACTAAAAATGATAAAGGAGCATGGCGAGCCTATCCTTACCGATGATCTCTACAAAAAGCTTGACCACTACGAGCACCCTAGTTACGTTCGTGCCCTAGCGAGTATATCTAAGCACTTAGCGACGCTACACGACAAGTGGGGGCTTGTAAGATGGCCGACCGTCAACCCAAAAAACATTCGGGATAAGATTTTTGTTATTTTAAATAAAAACAATAGCCCTATGCACTTCAGTGATATTGCTAACTCAATCAAAAAAAGTAGCTTCAAGAGAAAAGACGTTACAACGCAAGCTATCCATAATGAACTTATTAAAGATAAAAGATTCGTACTAATAGGCCGTGGCATATATGCTCTAGGTAGCTGGGGTTATAAGAAAGGTACGGTTGCAGATGCAATAACAAGTGTACTTGAAAAGGCCAATGAGCCGCTTCATCGTGATGAAATAGTAAAACGAGTTCTTAAAAGCCGACAAGTCAAAGAAACAACTATCATACTAAATCTACAGAGTCGACCGGAGTTCAAAAGGGTTACCAAGGCTACTTATGCTCTGGTATCAACCGAAGCTAAATAGCATACAAAAAGGTAGACTAGTAAGCATTACTATGGCTGCTATAATAGGTCTAGACTATGTCGTTAATATCATGGTTAATTGATACATTACTACAATGGTACATTTGGATACCTCTAGTTTTATTACTACTTATTTTGAGTTGGCGAAACTATGATAAGTCTAGCGTAAAGCACACCGAAGAGAGTACACTACTCGCACTCGAAATACCTCGAGCAAATGATAAGAGTGAATTATCTGCTGAGCAGTTATTTGCAAGTCTACATGGCATACTGCGAGACAAGAAAGAACTGCACATAAATAAAGGGGTTCAGGAACACCTCAGTTTTGAAATTGCTTCAATAAATGGTCAAATACGCTTCTATGTTTGGGTCCCAAAGAATCTTCGAAGTTTTGTAGAGGGACAGATATACTCACAATACCCTAGCGTGCAAATACACCAGGCAGACGAAGACTACACTTCGCACGAAAGGCAGCACCGAGTTAGCTACATAAACGAAATAACCCTTATTGACAGTGAAATGCTTCCAATAAAAACATTTCAAAATTTTGAAGTAGATCCTCTGGCGGGAATCACTGGAACCTTAGCAAAACTAGAAAATACAGGTGAAGAAATATGGATACAGATCCTTGTTCGCCCACTTGCAGATGATTGGCATCGATCATCCGACAGATGGATATCATCTGTAAAAGGGAAAAACCCTTTTATGTCGCTTTTCAGTGGAGATGGTTTTGATTTTCGATGGTTTGGAACATTTTTTGCCGCCCTATGGAAACCGCCCGAAGGTGGGGTAGGGGGTGATGGAGAAAAATTACTAACTGAACGTGAAAAAACCCGCATAGCTGAGGCTGAGAAAAAGGCAACGAAACTTGGGTACCAAACTAAGGTTAGGATAGTCTACCTAGGTGAGAGTCAAACTAATGCAAAATTACAGATGCAAGCAATCATCGGAACCTTCAAGCAATTCAATAGCACCAACCTGAATGGTTTTCGTGGCTTAAATGGCAGTTTCAAAAAAGAGGATCTATCCCTATATAAATACAGAAATTTTACTGACAATGGCTTCATTCTAAACATAGAGGAGCTAGCTAGTGTGTTCCATTTACCACACACAAACGTTGAAACCCCAAATATCATTTGGGCTAGCTCTAAAACAGCTGAACCACCAGCCAAACTCCCCGTTATAACTGGAAACGATGCAATCGATGAGAATATTTCTGCATTTGGCATGACGAACTTCCGTGGAATAAATCATCAATTTGGTATGCTACGAGAAGATCGTTCGCGACACATGTATATTATCGGTCAAACAGGGGCAGGGAAGAGCGGCACCCTTGAGCTTCTAGCTCTTAGCGACATATATCACAATCAAGGATACGCTATCATTGATCCACATGGCGATTTTGCAATCAACAACTTGCGCTTTATTCCTGGTTCAAGACTCCAAGATGTTATATATTTCAACCCAGCTGACACGAGCTTTCCACTTGGTTTTAACCCACTCGAGATAACTGATCCTAGCATGAAAACAAACATCAGCTCTGAAGTTATCGGGGTGCTTAAGCGGATGTTTGGCGATAGCTGGGGCCCACGCCTTGAATATATCCTTCGCTACACCATCCTAGCGTTACTTGATAGGCCTGAGACAACCATGCTCGATATTACACGGATGTTAACTGATAAGAAGTTTCGAAAAGATACCCTAACATACTGTAAAGATACTGTAGTCTTGCAATTTTGGAATGTTGAATTTGCCAGCTGGAATGATAAGTTCCAGTCTGAAGCCGTCGCGCCAGTATTAAATAAAGTTGGGGCGTTTACTGCAAACCCAGTGATACGCAATATTATCGGTCAACCAAAAAGTACTTTCAATATCCGCCAGATGATGGATGAGGGTAAGATTCTTGTAGTTAACTTATCGAAGGGTCTCATCGGCGAGGATAACGCAGCAGTACTAGGGGCCTTTATGGTCACCAAAATACAGCTTGCAGCCATGAGCAGGCAAGATATACCAAACATCGAAGATCGCCGACCGTTCTACCTGTATGTAGACGAATTTCAGAATTTTGCCACCGATAGCTTTGCGACAATCTTGTCTGAGGCTCGAAAATATGGACTCAACCTTACAGTAGCCAATCAATATATTTCTCAAATGTCGGATAACGTTCGTGATGCCGTATTTGGAAACGTTGGTAGTATAATCTGTTTTCGGGTCTCTGCAGATGATGCACCTATCCTAGCAAAACAATTTGAGCCAAACTTTGAAGCAAATGATCTACTACAAATGCACAATCGTAATTTCATAATAAATATGGTTATTGGCGGGGAGAAGTCTCCTGCATTCAGTGCACAGACCTTAAACCTACCTTCACCACAGATTGATAATGTTGGACTTATTATCGAGAATACTCGTCGTAACTATTCAAGTAGTCGTTCGGTTATTGAAGATGAGATTAGCGCAAGAATGAATCCAAATAGAGAGACACCGCAGCCTGCACGTAGTATCGAGGCTGCTCCGCTAAAACCAATTCCGGTTGTGAGTCCGTCTAGTCAAGTCAGTCATGCCGTGCAGGATACAGCATCTAGTAACACCGCCGTAAATGAAGTGGCGCCAAAGAAAAAACGAACGAGAAGAAAAAAGAAATCTGCCACCAACGACAGTAAGTCTGTAGACACCAAAAAAAATACTACACCTGTGACTAAGCAGAACGAAGACAACCTGCTACAAATTAGGCGAGATGCATAGTTTATAAATGGCACGTTCTCACACCCATTCTCAGCACTTCTTACGATCTCCACGACTGGTAGCAGAGCTAATTGGTCACAGTAACCTACGCAAAAACGATACAGTGTATGATCTTGGGGCAGGGAGTGGCATTATATCAAGTGTTCTATCACGGCGAGTCACAACTGTTTTCGCTGTTGAGGTCGAGCCAAAAGCACTAGAAAAACTACATGCAAATGTTAAAGGCTTGAATAATGTACAGATAATTGAACAAGATATCCTAACAATTGAACCCGTTAAAGGAAAATATAAGATATTCTCTAACATTCCGTTCAACCTAAGCTCGGCAATCATTACACACTATACAAGCTTGCCTAATCCTCCTATGTCAATGTACTTTATCGTTCAAAAACAGTTCGCAAATAAACTAATTGAGAGCAGAGATCACTTCACGAATCAACTCGGTGCAATAATTGCCCCCTGGTTCACTGTGAGGATTAGAAAGCCACTAAAGAAAACCGACTTCACCCCGCCGCCCGCAGTAGATACTGCTCTAATCGAGATTAAGTCTCGCGCACCGCAGCATACAACATTAATACCAATCACGCTTAAACAACAATATATAGAATTTATTCGGCACTGTTTTGAGAGCAAACAATACTTCATGAGTACTGACAAATCAAATACTAGTATACCTCCAGACATAGATCGCCCGTCCCAACTCGCTGCCTCACAATGGTCAGAGCTATTTACGATTAATAGAACATAAATAGAACTTAGCTAATATAATGTAGTCTAGGTGCTACATATAAAAGTAAACCAAGTATAGGGCCCATGTATCCGAAATTACACCCTAGGGGCGGGGGATCATTGATCCAAACCTACGCAAACCAGTAAAAATATAATTATGCTCAGCAAAGACAGGGCACTTTTTGAAAGATAAATTATACGTCGCACAATATATCTTTTACGTCATTGAATATACTGGCTAATGAATGATAGATGTACTACCTGAATATCATGTATAGGTAGGGTATCGTTTACATGTAAGCACAATTACACCTATATAGGCATGTAAATATTTACTTGATACTTGTTATTTGGTTCAACGCAATTGAATATTCGAGACTACACAAGTAGCATTGTAAACTTGTCCACAGCTAGTCAGTATTATATTTCAATATTTGCTTTTTTTAGATTTTATGTTCCCCCACTCTCCTACTCCGTTATTAATATGATTTGCTTTTTTAATAATTTATGTATTTATATAGTTTTTAATCAAATACATAGAACGAACAGAAATAGAACATAGCCATAGCGGTAGAGAAGGTACTCCCTATCTATAATAGGCTCTCTGTTTTGTTCTAACATCTATATATTTCGGAGACTTTTTATTGTTTCCAATATATTTAACAACTCTGTGTGCATCTTCCGCCTGCTCCCCTGCTGGTCTGCCAATATACATTTTTATTTCATAAGGAACAGATTTCACTTTTACCACTAATTGACGAGCTGACAATAGTGGAATTTTCACACTAGTAACTGTTAGGCCATATTGATTCATGGCACCGACAGTAGTACCAACAAATTGCAACAACCGCTCACTTGCACCTACAGTACTCTCAGAGTTACTATTTTCGTCTATAATTTCCATTGCTGGCTTACTAAGTCCATTGTACGAAAAGACTACCCCTGTTTCATCAACATATAATTGCTTACCATCAATTATCCAGCGTGCGACAGGCTGACGAAATACCGGCTTAAACTGAGCTTTTCCTAGCTCCCCAGTCAATTCGATATCTAGCTGCTTAACCTCCGGATACTGCTGTGAAACGTAGTCTTCCAAACCGACCTTAGATAGGTTAGGATAGAATCTTTCAAGTGGACGACTGTTTAAATATGATTCGATTCTTTGCTGATACCGGCCTGCCTGTTCAATCGTCAAACTGGCCCCAGCAGGAGGGCCCACTACTATCTTTGAAATATATTGACTTACAACCAAGTAAATACCCAGCGAAACAAATATGACGATCAAAAGATAAAAGCTAAGCTTCTTGCGTGTTTTTGTTAAATTATGTGCATGCGCTCTCGGAGATAAAATCGAAGCATTCAATTCATTCGAGCTAGACACACGGTTTGACGTACTTCCAGTGATTGTTCTGTTCCGTCTAAATACTCGTGTATTGCTCTGCTTAGAATCTTTAGTTGGGCTACTACTTCTTCTACGTGTGTTCATATTACTTCTTACCTTTTTTCGAGAAAGCCATAATCATACTGGCCATCTGTTTGGCGGCGTCTGGCTTCGCAAAATGCTGAATCTTTTTACTTAGACTTTTACTCAGATTGGCATCTGTTATTATACTCTGTATTGCTTCAAATAGTAGCGTTGCATCCTCCTCAAGCTCATACTCATCTATCGATACAACTGCACTGCTGTCTATAAACGACTGTGCGTTCTTTGTTTGGTGGCCGCCTGGCAGGTTTGGGTTCGGTACTAGAACTGTGGGCTTACCGAGTGTCGATAGCTCTAGTAGAGTAGTTGCACCAGCGCGTGAGACAACCACGTCAGCGGCCGACAATGTAGCCGGCATAGTTTCTCCTAGAAATGCATACAGTTTAATTTTTTTTGTATGACTATATCTTGCAAGTTTGTTTTTTAACTCACTATATTGATAATTACCAGAAATCAAAATTACATTTGCTATCTTAAGTAAGTCCTCAATAATAGCTACTGAAGCATCATTTATTGGCTTAGCTCCTAATCCACCACCAGTGATTACAACTAGTGGCTTATTAGTTGGTATTCCCAGCTTAACTTTTATTTCCTTACGCTCATTGTCGGTATATAGTCTATACTCTCTGCTTATCGGTATGCCAACGTACCTAGTCTTGTCTTTTGGATATGGATAGTGCTCTATGCTTGCACCGGTTCCTATCTTACTGGCCCAGTTTGCTAAAATCTTATTGGCTAAACCAGGATGAGCATCAGAATCATGCAAAACTACAGGAATACGCAATACTCTTGATGCAATACCAACTGGTAAGCTAACAAAGCCGCCCTTGCAAAATACTACATCTGGCCTCCAGATAATTAGTCGAAAAATACTCTGAAGTATGCCAATAGCAACCTTAAATAGATCTAACATATTTGGTAATACTATCGTTCTAAAACGTAGGAGTTGCTTCCATAGTGGCACATCATAATACCGACGTAATTTACCCGATACTATCTGCTTTACAATAATATCCGGATTGACACTGGATACACTTTCTCTGGTACGATCGAAGAACTTGGCATCACTCCAAACTTGAATTTCTGCATCAGGACTAGTCAACCTAACTTCAAGAAGTACGGCCACTATAGGCATTACGTGTCCGCCTGACCCGCCGCCGATTGCGAGAATTTTCATATCCCACTCCTTCCGTTGCTAACTCATTACTACTAACAGTATACTGTGACAATTGAAATACTAGGCCGAGGCCAGCCGCGACAAAAACCATACTAGTGCCGCCAAAACTAAGTAACGGCAAGGTTATGCCTGTCAATGGCATCACACCAGTCATAGCTGCAATATTCAATACTACATGTGCCGTCATCCAGCCAAAAACACCGGCAACAACCAATCTTTGCGTCATGTCTGGTAAATGGTCTGATACTTTTATTATCCTGACCAGTAATGTCAGGAATAGGCTAATCACTATCACCAAGCCTACAAATCCAAATGTTTCACCCATAATCGCGAATACAGAGTCATTGATTGCTTCGGGTAAATAGCCGGTCGCCTGCACACTATCCCCAATACCAAGGCCAAACAATCCCCCGCTTCCAATTGCTATCATTGCTTGTGCAATATGATAGGTCTCTGGGTCGCTTGTACTAATTTGGTCGCCTGCTACAAATGCCTCAATGCGCGCTAATCTATGTGGCGCAATTAAAATAAACATAACGCCCAGCGCTAGCATAGCAGCAATAATCATAGCTCCTATTTTCCAATCAAGCCCGACAACAAAAAGCATAGTAGCGACTATCGCAAGTATTGAAATCCCTGTACCCATATCCTTCTGAAAGAATATCACGAGCACTGCAGCTATAATAATTAGCACCCCAATTGGCACAAGAGTCATACTTCTATCGTCAACGTCCCCTGTCCGGTACCTTGACCCAAGTAATACTGCGACGAACAACAATAGTCCTAGTTTTAGTAATTCAGCAGGCTGTAGGCTTCCAAGCGGCCCCAGGTCAAACCACCTACACGCACCTAATGAACACTGTACAATCCCGAGCCCAATGAATCCGCCGATTGTAAGCAAAATACATGCAAATATCGCAATTATGAGCAATTTTTTTGCATGTTTTCTGATTAAACTAAAGGGTGTCATGTAAACTATGAAAAAGACAGTAATTGCCATTACTAGGCTAATTAGCTGCTTAACAAAAAAATATGAACTATCGTAATTATCCGATCCAAATGCGCTATTTAAAACCTGCGCTCTTTGTGGTCCAATTGCATACATTACGACCAGTCCAAGCATCATAAGTAGGCCCATGCACAATAAGATTAAATAGTCTGGACGATGTCGACGGGCCCTAGACTGATTATCATTAGATTGAGCATTACTCCTGAGTCGTCGTTCCATTTATACATGTCCTCCAGCCAGTGCAAGTATCACACCGAAAAAAGCGAGCACGAAGCTTATAACCCAGAATCTCATAGTTACCTTTGTCTCTGGCCAACCTATGGCTTCAAAATGATGATGAATCGGTGCAGAAATGAATATTTTCTTCTTAAATAACTTCTTTGATAAAATCTGCAGTAAGCTCGAGCCAGCCTCAAGAACAAATAATCCACCTATAACTGGCAAAAGCAGTAATGAGTTTGTCAACATGGCAACCACACCGAGCGAAACACCAAACGCAAAACTGCCAACATCACCCATAAAGAATCGAGCCGGATAGATATTAAACCAAAGATAGCTAAGAAGAACCCCAACTACTGTAGTACAAAATGCTGCGAGCATTGGTAGACCCTGCAGTACAGCAATTAATCCAAATGCCGAAAAGCTAGCAACTAGCAGTCCTCCAGCCAATCCATCTAACCCATCACTTATATTTACAGCGTTTCCGGTTGCTGTAACAACAAATGCAAATAGCGGAATAATCCAGTAAGAGATATCAAATGTACCTACAAATGGCACCATTATTGTCGTGAATCCAAGCTTTTCATAAAAGAACCACCCCAGTACGACACCGATCCCAACAATCATTAGAAATTTAATACTTGAACGAAGACCCGCAACACCATGACCATTACCACGAATGTTTATTATATCGTCAAGGATACCAACAAATGCACCACCGATTAACGCAGCTAGAGGTAGCCACGTCTCTCCTCGATCTAAATTAAATACTAGAGTTACGATTATTATTGCGATTACGCTAATTGCACCTGCCATAGTAGGAATTGATCTTGTAAATTTTTTTGCATGTAATTTAGTAAATACTTGTAGAGCCTCGCCGGTAGTGCTGGTAGTTCGCTGCTTTTTCCAGAACTTGTATCGATATGCGAGATAGGTATAAATAGGAGTAAGTGCCATTGCAACTAAAAAGGACAGGCTACCAAGCACAGCCATATGAATCAGAGGATCAACCAAAGCTTCATGGGATAGGTTTACTACGCTCATCGTTCACTCTCTCCTTTTGGTTGTAGTTTCTTATAATCAATCATCCAGTTCGATATGTCTGTAAAAATTGGTAAGACCTCGGTGTTGCCACCAAAATACCTTCCTGATGCAGATACCTGTACCATTATGACATATCGTGGTATAGAATCACCACCATAGCCAAGATAGGTACCGACTGTCTGATTGTCTGTATATCGACCGTTTATCAGTGTTTCTGAGGTACCCGTCTTGCCACCAATATCATATCCCGGCTTATCAACCCGACTATAGAATGCCGCCCGTGCATTATGTATCATCTGCTTTGCTTGCTTAGAAGCCGATTTTGATATTGTCCGATGTGTTGGCTTTGGCGGTTCTTTCGGCTTAAAATCACCATCTTTGTCAATTTCACCTGCAATAACCGTTGGCTTATAGTACTCACCCCCATTAACGATAGAAGAAAAGCCAGCTGCTACTTGTACCATTGTTGGATTCATACCCTGCCCGAATGTCATGTTTGAATATCGAACTGCATTCCCCTGTACGTTATCTGGAGATATTATCTTACCCTGCTCCTCGCCTGCCAATTCAATACCAGTTTTTTCACCAAGTCTAAATTTATTATGTAAATAATCATATATTGTCTTACGAGCATTCAAATTAATTTCACTACCATTTCCAAGTCTTTCACCGATTGTAACCATACCCGTATTTAGTGACCAATTAAGCGCATGCTGCATCGTTATAGTACCTGTCTGACCACGACTTGCATTATGTATTGTTCTGTCAGCAACCTGAATTGAGTCTGTATTCACGTAGGTAGAGTTTGCATTAATAACACCACGATCTATACCCGTTGCGACTGTAAATGTTTTGATTACTGATCCAGGTTCATATGGAGCTGAAACCACTGCATTATTGTACACACTGGCGTTAGGTACATTACTGTAGTCTGCAGGGTTATAATTTGGAATATTAGCCATTGAAAGTACCTGTCCATTTTGTGGATCCATTACAATAATACTCCCGTTAGTCGCTCCGATTTTTCTAGCCCATCGCGATAGTGCCCGCTCAGTATACGATTGTATATTTCTATCGATTGTAAGAACTATGTTTGTACCGTCGACAGCAGGTTGACGAACATTGTTCTCACCAATTGTAAGTGGTACATTTCTAACATCGGTAACAGACTGAAGTATACCATCTTTTCCCGCAAGCTGCTTATCCATATAGCCCTCAACACCATATTGGCCACGGCCTTCATTATTTACAAAGCCCAACGACTGCCCTGCCAGTTTACCTTCTGGGTATACTCGTTGGACTATTTCCTGGAAACCAACTCCTTTTAGATTTTTCTTCTTTAGCAACTGTGCCTGCTGGCGAGACACCGACTTCGCTAAGACTTGATAGCGATTTGTTTCACGTATTTTTTCTGACAAATTTTCTACAGCAGAACCGCCTGCAATTTCCTTGACAGCCTTGGCAACTGCGTCTGGTTCAGTAACTTCACTAGGATCCGCAAATACAGTAAATACAGTCTCATTCATTACTAGTTTTACTGGCTGACCGTCGGAAAGAGCATAAATCTCACCTCTTTTTGCCGGCACTACCAATTTCTTGACCTGCTCCTGACTAGCTTGTGCAACGTAGTTGTCATGTTGAATAATTTGTATATAAAATAGACGAACTACAAAAATAGCCATCACAAAAAATAAGACTATCTTAAGAGTCAGTATTCTTTTATGTGATGTATTCATCTTAGTCATGTTATTATCTTATCGACTGAACGTCTTTGGGCGAAACCATAGCTTTTGCAACATCACTGTTTTCGATTGATTTAAGTGCTGTAAGCCGTGCGTTTTCGACTTCCAAGTCAGTCTTTTTTGCAGATATTTCCTGAATCTTAGTGTCTATATCTCTAGCCTCATAGTCATACCCATAGGCCTTGGTAGCTTGGGTAAGATATATAAGACCAAGAACTGTAATCATCAAAGCGACTAACACCGTGTGCATGATTGGTCCAAGTTTTACAGTCGAGGCAAATGCGACGGTATTACGATTTCTGCCCCAGTTTTTCTGATGATTATTAATAGTATTGTGTCTGTATTGATGTCTCATAATGATGTTTTTTATTTTTATTTTCGTTAAAAGCAGTAGAGGCTAAGCCTCTACTGCTTGATTCAATCTACTTAAAACGAACGGTTACTTTCGTTTCAGTTGATTGATTCTGGACTGGAATGTGTACTGGCATTCTGTCCCCTTTCTTTGTGTTTATTTTTTTCGTGCTACGCGGAGTTTAGCACTTCTCGCGCGCGGATTGTGAACATCTTGATCTGCACCTAGAATTGGTTTCTTCGTTAGAACTTCAAGCTCAGCCTCATATCCATTCTCAACTTGTTCTGAAAATGAAGTCTTAACAAGTCTATCCTCTAGACTATGGAAACTGATTACAGCGGCTCTTCCGCCGGGCAGTAGTAACTCTGTTAATAGAGCCAGCATTTCTTCTACCTGGTGAAGCTCGTCGTTAATCTCGATCCTCAGTGCTTGAAAGGTGCGTGTAGCAGGATGAATTTTTGTTCTTCCTCTACGAGCTGCTTGCTTGATAACATTTGCTAACTCCGATGTTCTCGCGTACGGTCTACCTTCTAAAATTGCTCTAGCAATTCTTCTGGCAACTGCACGCGGCTCTTCACCGTAGCGTACAATCAATTGCTCTAGCTCTATTTGACTATAGCAATTCACTATATCGGCTGCAGTTTTCCCTGTCGATTGATCCATCCGCATGTCTAACGGACCGTCGTTCATAAAAGAAAAACCTCGCTCAGCTCTATCAAGCTGTGGTGACGACACCCCCAAATCCGCTAATATGATATTGAAATGCCTCCCTGCTTCGATTAACTGCGTACAGGCAGTTACGAAATCAGATTGAATTATCTCAGTACCATATTGAGTAAACTTCTGTAAATACCGATACGTGTTAGCGTCTCGATCGACTAGAACTGAGTCCCTGTAGTTACCAGTAATGCTAAATATACTTTTGGCATGTCCGCCATAACCTGCAGTAAGATCAAGATAGCTCTCACCCTGGCTTGGCTTCACAGTGTCAAGTATAGATTGCAACAGAACTGGTTCATGAACTCGTGGTGGATGTTCTTTAATACTCATTTATAGATAGTATATTCTATCTATTCGAGATCACCAAACTGATAGCGAGCTTGTTTGTTTTTCAGTTTTTGTTTGTTTTTATATAAGTTACATGCTATGCGACAACATTGTCGTCGATATATAGCAATTTGAGAGACTTATGTGTGTGAGGTGGAGTTTTGGGAGGTGTTTAGTTATGTGCTACGGATATTTCTATGGTACCGCATGCCCATTGCTCACTACCAGATTGGTGGTCTCGAGGTTTCTGTTTTGAATTGTTAAGTTGCTACTAACCGGAAGTAACTACCGACTCGAATTGCCTCAATATCTTTTTCAATATTAGCAAAATCTAGCTGTGATTGCTTCAGTGTCACGCGCCCCTGCTTTTGATCCATATCAGCTTCAGACTTTCCAGTCCTAAAGCGTACACTTAGATCGGCTACTTGTTCATCTAGCAAACTACCTTCTAGCTCTGGCTCAATCTTTTCTTGCCAAATAGATAGAGGGTATAGGTGTAGATAGTCGCCAAAGCCTTTTGTTATTACTACTCCACTTTCAAACTCTGCACGAAGTTCAACCGGTATAGTTAGTCGGTTCTTATCGTCGAGCTTTCGGGTGAAATAGTCTACTTTTGCCATAGCGTTATTTTTGTGAGGTTTGTGGTGGTTAAATTACTGTGGTTTTTTGTTTTTTGTTACCCACTGGAATTAGTATATACCTCACTTCTACCCACTGCA
Organism: Candidatus Saccharimonadota bacterium; assembly: GCA_020428315.1. Classification (GTDB taxonomy): domain Bacteria; phylum Patescibacteriota; class Saccharimonadia; order Saccharimonadales; family Saccharimonadaceae; genus JAGQNA01. The sequence continues at coordinate 8,014 of JAGQNA010000002.1, read as the reverse complement.
ACCCCTTTTTTTACACATTTTTAATGTTTTATCACTTTTCCACAGATTTTGCCAATTTTAGTGTTAAAAATAAAAATACACCGCTACAAGTAGCGGTGTATTAAAAAATCATCAAAAACTTTTAATGAATTAATAGTATCCTAGCTAGTTCTGCATCGTAGTCATCAGTAACGTTAAGGACAACCCATATGCAAATTACAACTGCATTAAACAGCAAGGACACTATGAGGAGAGCGGCAAAAAAGTCCATACCAGACCTAGCAGTCTTTGATTCTGTAGATTTCGAAGGTATCCTTTTTGGCTTCGTTTTTAATGATTTCTTGTTCGAGGTTTTTTTACTTATTTGTTCATTCTTTACCATATCGTAATGCTATCACGATAAGCATAATAACTCAAACTACGCAGCCTCGTTATACCTAAGGCTATCAGGAAATTGACCGTTTTTAGCTAGCTGATCTGCCACATGCGTTAAATCAACTGCGTCGGTCACTGGGTCACCATCAGCGAATACATGAATTTTTAGTATATTGCTGACCTTATTTGTACCAGATTGAAGATTTTTGGTTTTATCATCAATGATAACTATCTTCTTTGCTTGCCAGCCTCCGTGATTGTCGTCGTTATCGGGCTTAGGTACTTTAAACGAACCACTATCTTCTTCGTACCAGTGGTCTTCAGCAGTCTGAGATTTTGCCTCATGATTAATGATAAAATATGGTATTTTACTCTGTTCTATCAGTCTTTCAAATAGTGCAATTTTAAATTTTTGACCGATTACATCGGTTGCACTTGTTAAAATAGCATACTCAGTGTTATGAGTACTCATTGCATCAAACAGGTACTCGGCACCCGGTATCAATAATCGCTTTTTCAGCAACTCTATATCAAAATGTCCAATGATTTGATCGGCCAAGACAGACGGATCTAATTCAAGCCCATAGGTATCACGCATTACTCCATATGGCTGAACAGATTCACCAGCGTTCTGGTGAGTACTCATCACTAGCTCGGCTAGATCTTTAGTTGTCTGTTCACTGTAATTCTTAGTCTCTATTAAAAACTCCTGAACAATGTCAACTAGCTCATCACTTTTTATTAGTGTTCGATCGAGGTCACATAATACTAGTTGTTCAACTTGCTTAGGCACTGTTTCTCGTTCCTTTTCGATAAATTCAGTCATTGCTATTTTTAGTATAGACTTCCTTGATTAGTTTTACTACTTTACTTGCATCGTGACGTATATATGAGCGCGTAACCGGTAATATGTCTGCCTTTTCTTTTGTCTCGATGCCTCCCAGTAAATCAGCACCAACTGCTTCGTAATGAGCCATTCGAAATATATCCTCAGAATCTATCGGAACTATATATGAACCCTCGGATGCGTAACGAGCTGCTAATTCTTCTGATGGTATCCGCTTATTATAAATAACCGTATCAATGATTGGCGCACCAATAAATCGCTCTATTTCCTTTACGTGCCCATCGACTGTTAAACCATCTGTCTGGCCTTGTTTTGTTACAAGATTCGAAACATAGACTTTTAGCGCACGGGAATCCTCTAGCGCATACTTCATGCCATCGACTGCAAGCACTGGCGCAAGCGATGTATATAGATCACCGGGTGCAAATATAATCATATCAGCATTAGAAATTGCAATGATAGCATGCTCATTCAGCTTGGCTTTAGGACTTAAGCTTATTAACGACTGCCTAGGGTCTTGACTAAAGTGCATTGAATCAATATCCTTCTCTCCCTCTACGCACTGACCGTCAGGCCACGTCATCTTTAGTCGAACGTTATCTAGCGTTGCAGGTATCACTCTTCCCTCAACCCTAAGTACATTTGATGCCTCGACAACCGCATCTGCAAAGCTGCCCGTAGTTTTCTCTAGCGCAGTTAAAAATATATTACCGAATGAATGTCCCTTAAGCGTGCCAACATCAAATCGATAATTAAATAAATCGCGCATTTTTGGATTACGACTCAATGCCACTAGACACTGGCGAACATCTCCAGGAGGTAAAACCCCAAGTTCATCTCTTAACACCCCTGTACTTCCGCCGTCATCTGACATACATACAATTACTGATATATGATCATTATAATCTTTAAGCTCGTCCAATAGAGTGAAGCTACCGGTTCCACCGCCTATCACTACAATGTTAGCGTCCCTCATTATTTGACTCCCTCCTAAACCTATCAACTAACTTACCCCACCAAATAGCACTCGGTCTAATATACCTTTTGGAAGTTTTTTGGTCAACATGAACAAGACCGAATTCGGGCCAATGCCCATGTGCCCATTCAAAATTATCTAGTAGACTCCAGTGAAAATAACCACGAATATCAATCTCTTCTTCTATTGCATGTTGCAGAGCAAGCATAGTCGAAGCAATCCACCACTTTCGTCTAGAATCATCATGATCGGCGATTCCATTCTCTGTTACTATCAATGGCTTCTTAAATGTAAAATATAATCGACGTAATACATGAGTAAGATGATCAGGGTGTGTCGCCCAGTTTAAATCATTCTTTCTCCTATCGTTGTTATGGATACGAAATCCGTAAACCCGACTTGAAAAATAAAAATTTACTCCTATAAAATCACAGCTTTTTATCACTCGACGTAGAAAATATTCCTCGGTGGCATACTGAATGACACTTGTACTAATCTTAGTGATTATTGAATTGTCACCCGGATATACATTTATTGAAGCATTCGAAATTGATACCTTACTTTGGCTATTAAGGTCATGGATTATTTTTACAGCACGCCGATGGGCATATGCTAGATTAAATGTAACTTTTGCAAATAGAAAAATAGATTTCTTCATCGGGGGCCACTCTTTTCTCCAATAACAAAGAGCTAGATAAGTTTGTGGCTCGTTGATAGTAATGTAATACTTAACGTCTTTACCATATTCAGACATCACTTTTTCTACAAATCGCAGAAAATATTTTACGTTTTTACGTTTTTCAAATCCACCCAATTCCTCAAACCATATCGGTAAACTAAAATGAAAAAAAGTAACCATTGGTTCGATATTACGCTTTCGAAGTTCAGCAATATAATCCCTATAGTGCGCAATAGCCTTAGCGTCCCACTGCCCTTTCTCAGGCTCCAACCTAGACCACTCAATACCAAAGCGGAATGCGTTAAGATTGAGTTTTTCTAAGATGCTAAAGTCTTCCTTGTACTGGCTGAAGTGATTCGCTGCTTTCCCAGAGATATAATTGCTCGGATCAGTTGCACGTGCTTTAATATGCTGCCATACCTCAAAATTCTTATAGTCTGACGATGCCATCGATGCCCTCTTCTTGGCATTTTCTTGTTCCCAGACAGTCCATTGATTGTGATTGCCACCTTCGACCTGATGTGCTGCAGTGGCAGCACCCCATAGGAATTCTTTGGGAAATTTAACGGTCTTTAATGGCATACTGTGTTATTATATCACTTGCAAAAACTCGAATGTAACATTCCGCTAAAGTATCTACTATTATACCTCGACCTCTTCGCCAAAATGTTTTTTTATACGCATCACGATGCTTCCCTCGTGCCTGCCAAGCCTTTTACTTAATTTTGCAATACTGGTTCCATTTTGAAAATCCTGTTTGAGTAATTCGTCATCTGCCCTGGTCCATGGGCGATACGCATTTGGAAATGTCTTACGCATCTTTTCTATTTTCTCTGCCCAGCCAGAAACTTGGGGTTTCTTAGCTGCAGTAGTGCCAAGTTTTGTAGTACTTCCTCTCAGATGCTTAAATCTTACTGAATCTTCCCTGGTCTTAGATCGTAAAACATTATCGATCTCCAATGCTTCATCGCTCACCTTAAGTGCCATCTGATTAATGCCTCTTAGATATAGGTCATCAAGGCTCCGCAGCCTAGAAAGAGCTACATAGCCCATTCCAGGGACAAAGGCTTTTCGCAAATCTATTTGTGCAGCATCTAAAGTCATTCCTTGGCTCTTATGAATAGTTATCGCCCATGCTAGCCGAAGCGGTATTTGAGTTATACTAGCCCGTTTTTTGTCGCCATCTCTTAGTTCCCATGTATCTGGTTGCATTATCACTTCTTGATTATTAACAAACTTAATAATTGGATAATCAGTACCAGGCTCAAATGAAACTACCTCGCCAATACTTCCATTCATATATTTTTTATCAGTTGAATTCTTAACTGCCATCACTAAAGCACCAACTTTGAGCTTTAGTGTATCTGGTGCTAATACGCTTCGCTGAAGACTCTCAATATAGTTCTGGCTTCCTGTAGTCGTCTGCTCAAACGCTATCTCATCTGCATCTAACTTTTCTAGCTCTTTAGCATTGATAGTGTCAACATCGACATTCACGGTGTGTAGTTCAGTTAGTCTAAGCCCCTCTGGTGCATCAATCTCGGTCCGAGAGAGTAATCTTTCGGCATGATTTCTTCGAACATCACCTGTACGGATACTGTTTAGCACTTCAATCAGCCCTTCGTCATTCTGACGATGTTGATCTTCAAGATAGCAAACTACCAGGTCTAGCTCTTGCCAAACCGTAGAATTTGTCACAAAACCGCCTGCTCGACTATCGCTACGATTCACTGGTGGTAGCTGGAAAAAATCACCGCACAAAACAACTTGTATTCCACCAAATGGCTTATCTGGCTGTTTCCGTACTACACGACAAACTTCGTCGACCATATCTAGTCGATAATCATGTAACATTGAAATCTCATCAATTATCAAAATATCTGTTTTACCAATGATGTCCAATCTTCCTTTGCTAAAATGTTCAGCAAATCCAGCTGTGAGACTATCGGCAATACCAATCCCACTCCAGCTATGAATTGTTGTTCCTCCTAAGTGCGTTGCTGCCAACCCAGTCGTAGCTGTTACACTAACCTTTCTACCCCCATGCTTAACTAACTTTATAAACTGATTCAATAAGTAGGTTTTTCCGCTACCGGCTGGTCCAGTTAATAAAACATTATGCCCATCGAGTAATATATTAAGCGCTAGCTGTTGGTCCATTAATACTATTATACAGAAGTTTAGCCCCTAGGTGGCTCGCCGTCTGGTGCATCAAGCAGCTTTTTACCTTTTATTTCATAGCGTTTACCTGTTCGTTCACTGGTAATATAGTCTTCACTTACGAGATTTATAAACATCTTTGCGTCCTTATCGTCCATGATTATTATTGCACCTGCATCATCGGTCATTAAATCTAACTGCATCTCATCGGCATATTCTATGACTTGCTCTTGGCTTAAATCGCCGATATTTAGTTTATTTATCTTGGTAGCAAGACCTGGCTTATCGTTAACTAACTTCGCTAAATTCATTTCATCTGCATAGCTGAGCTTATACATAGCCTCAAGTTCTTTGATTTTCTTATCAGCAATTAGCTGCTGCTTATAACTATATCCAAACATTCTCTCAAATTTATTTTGCTTAAATATAAATATATCCTTATTAATAATCAATACTTGGTTATCATTTGGTATCTTTACTTCAGCCTCCGCTTGCGGAACATCTACTTTTCCACCATGAATTTGCCAGGCATTAGAATTTGTCAGTGCCGAACTACCCTGCAATAGCTTAACGCTATATGTAACGTTCTTGTGTCGCGACTCTTTGTCGGAAAATCGAACCAAAATACCCTTCATACGCTTGATGTCATGTTCTTCATGGCTAAATTCTACAATCTCATTTTGTTGTGTTTCAATTAGGTTCACTAAAGTTTGTGCATTTTCTACTTTACTTAATTCTGTTGTTTGAATCTCATTTTCGACAGCTTCACTCAATTCATAATTGTTAATACTCAATCCAGTACCGGCCCCCATCTGAATCGCACCAAGTGGATCAAGTAAAAAATACGCCTTTAGCTGTATCTCAAGTGTAGTACCATATCTTAGGACAAATGGAGTGTAATATCGATTAAATAAATAAACCTCCATCGCAAGTTCTTGCTTTACAGCGTCAGTTTGATTGGCCCATTGAAAAATATCAGTCACCTCTTGAGTGTTTTCTGTAGTTTCAGATGATAATAAATTATTATCCATGTTGTCCTTTTCATTTTATGCAGTAAAAAACCAACCATAAATATTTTCGGCTGGTAGTAAACATATTATAGTACAGTTTTAGTCAAACTATAAAGTAAACGCATTGCTATTGTCGCGGCTGGGTACACTAAATATATGAAACGCCTTGTATATGATCCAAGGGTACCCAGTATACCTCATCATCATCGTTCACAACCTCTACGTACGGCATCCCCTCACTAAATGGGTAGTCATATATCTCCGAGGTATCATCCTCGATCCCATATAGCTCCGTTTCGGGTAAGATTGGTTTTATACTTGATACTACTATATGGCGCCGGTCACCTTCATAAAATCTGAAGTCGGTCACAGTAGTGTCATCTTTAGGTATTTTCTCTACGCGGCAGCACTGATCAACGTGTAACCGTATAGGCGATGACTCTTGTGTTATCTTTTCGAAATGCTCAATCAAATTTAAAAATAGTTCGTTAGCTACCCTAGTTTCACCGTTTGCTATCAAGGCCTGATGGTCATTAGCCATTTCAATAATTTCCGAAAAATCCCCATTTATATCTGTGGAAATGATATTTAATCTCTCAAACACAATGAAGCGATCATCGCCTGGAATAATATAATATTGATCTACTCTAGAATCTTCCTGCGCAGAGAATTTAAAACACAACGGATTGACTAATAATTCAGCCGGAAAGCTTTTGCTATCGGCAAGCTTGGTAGTATCAACAATTCCTGTGAAGGTTACAGAGCTAAGGCCAGCTAACTCATTAGTCCAATCATTCGTGATTTTATCGTAATACCATACATTCCCAAAGGCCTTTACAGGCAAATCTAGGCTTTCGGCAACATAACTGTTTGCTTCATTCATGCATAACTCGTAATGATCTGACTTTGGGAAACTATCATGGGTTATCATAACAGACACTAATTTAATATATTCCAATAATTCTTTATATTTATCTGGGTCAGCCACCCAAGACGCTTCTGCATACTCGCCTGGATCAGATTCGGGGCTTGGATATTCAAAACTCATTACAAGATAATGGCATAAATACGCTATTTAGTAAAGTACTTGTTGCTCAATATTATCCTTCTTGCTTCCGATCCGGCATATAGCGAACCAGTGACAATGATAGTGTCACTGTTCGAGCTATCCATAGCTTGCTCTAGCGCACTATCCATAGATTTCGTAGGAATAGCCTGAACTTCATACTTTTCAAGTTCGCTGACTATCTCACTGGCGGGCTGAGGACCATAGGGTAAGTCCTGATCCTCTTTAAACTCAGTTGCTATTACTAGCTCTGTATGCATAGCAATAATCGGGATAACCGACTGATAGTCCTTTCCTTGTTTTAGAGATAAAATAATTACTGGTAGCAATTCTGTACCGTACTTCCCTTTAAAGCTTCCAAAAAACGTTCTCATTTTTTGTTCATTATGAGCACCATCTATAATTATGGTCTTGTCCCCGACGATGTACTCTTCCATCCTTGCAGGAATTACTATTTGAGTAGTGCCATAAATTAGTTCACTTTCAACTGTAGCTAATTTATCTCTAGATTTTATATAGTCATAGACCTGCTTTGCTAGTTGCCAATTTCGGCGTTGAAATAAAGGCATTGAGTGATTTGTGATGTGATAATTTTCACTACAAATATTTAAATTAGCTCCTACGGATTCTGTTCTTTGGCGAATTTCATCCATAATCTCAGTCGATTGATTATATGTAAATACGTGATTGCCGCTCCAGATAATACCTGCTTTCTGATGTGCTATCTGCTTGATTGAATCACCTAATATAGCCTGGTGGTCCAGCCCAATATCTGTAATACAACATACTTTATCACTCCGAGTACAAATATTACTCGAATCATATAGACCCCCCAGGCCTGTCTCGATAACAGCATAGTCTACGTTTTCTTGCTTAAACACCCAAAGTGCAAAGACCAACATAAATTCAAAATACGATGGCC
>JAGQNA010000029.1 GCA_020428315.1 Candidatus Saccharimonadota bacterium | reverse complement strand
TGAAACCGGCTTTTTGGATGTTCTCATATAGTTTTTGCTGGTCATCGTCGACCGCACCGAGGAAGTAATAGGCGGTTTCTACCTGATATTTCTCGCGCAGATAGACACGGAAACGAGCCAAATCAACACCCCAGCCAAAAGACTTGGTGTTCATGTGTAGGTTTTGCCCGTCTATAAATGCTTGGTTTACCATAGATTTATTATAGCATTATGCCAGAGCCCTAAATGCCCAAGTTCCGCGACTGTCTCCTCCCCATACTCATGAACGGCCAGGTGAGCGTAGAATAATTGCAATCAAAAAAGAAGACGTTGGCCCAAGCTGTCCAGCAAGGGCGACGTCTTCTATTTAAGAATATACTAAATTAATAAAGTAGGATAATATAAACCTATGCAGCCACAAAACCCGATTGAACCATTTGATGTAGATCAGCCTGTGCAGCCAGGTACCGACCAGCCATCGTTTTCCGTACAGCCAGTACCTGTTCCGACAACATTAACTCAGCCGCCAAAGCGTCCAAATTGGATTGCTCGCAACAAGTCGCTAAGTATTGTGTTGGGAATATTAGTGACCTTATTTGTTTTTGCAATAATTACTGTTTCTATACTACTTGCGGTGAATGTTAGCCCTAGCTACAAATGGGACGAGCCACGTACTGCAAAAAACCCTTATTTTGGGCTCGCGTTACCTGGGGATTGGTACGATGGTGACGCACAGCAGCCAAAGTATCTTGATAAGCTAATGTCTGTGATGAGTCGCGACCCTGTTTTGAAAGATAAGGCTGCCAAACAATCGCTTGCAGATTGGCTTCACAAGCGGCAGCAACAAGGGGCATATAAATTTTTTATGAATCAGGGGCCGCCTGTTGAGGTTTTGCTTTTTTCATGGCCAAATACAGCAAATCAACTTGAGCCAATCGGGTCTAATTTGAGTAACAGACCCAATGAATATATGTCGCGTAAGGTTAAGTCTGATTTGCAGCTTTCGGGTGCGCTAGTATCTACCTACACTATAGAGAAGAAGTCGACTGGTAAAATTATGCGCGTTGATTACATTTATTTATCCACGACACACAGTAGTATTCTTGACATCGAAAAGGACGTTGTTAATAGGCTGCACTGGAGTGATTAGAGTTGAATAAAAAAGCTCCTGGAAGGCTTGTACCGATGAGTAGTAAAGAAGGGCAGGGTCTGCGCAGCTTTGCCATGGCCGTGGCAGGTTCCTTGATTAAGCGTACAGTTGGGTTGATAATCCTCGTACTATTTATTGTCGCTACTGTAAGACTTATGACGACAGTTCCTGACATCCCGATGACATCAAAATTTACTGACGAGCAGCTATTCGCTCAGGTAGCTGCGCTAGAGGGTGTGGATTCGGCTGATATTGCTTACCGGAATGAATTTGGGAACGATAACATCTATGTTGGGACTATTATCGTGTCGCAGCGGGATCAAGCGTTAAGGCTGCTGGACCATACTGTCGCGATATTGCGGCAAGGGCGGCGTAATGCGTCTATAATCATTGTGGTGAACGTTAAGTCTGCCACCGGAGAGGCTTTTGGTATGTATGATCTACTGGGTTCGGATGTACACTCTAATCTAGATAAGCGGTACGGACCCCAGCCGGGCAACGGGATGCCACCCGCTGACTTGCCTGTACTGCGAAAGTAGAGGCCGCCTAGTCCTTTTAGCTAGTCATGCAATGTCTGTATGATACAAGTAGTCTTATATGGCAGCTATAATTTAAGCTCGCGGCAAGCCTTCAAAAGAATTTTCATCATAATCCTATAGTCAAACATCGGAAATGATTGTAATTCCCAATATAGATAAACTACATTGTCGGTAACCTCGATGGCTATATTTGCATCTGTGTCGTATAGATACGACATAAAAGCTCGATTAAGTAGTTTAAAAGTAGCTAGCTTATCAGCGTCAGTAGCGTACACTTCGTATCTTTTGTTGAAGTCTGGCCACTCAAACTCAAATTTGGTGTATCCATCGATTTTCTTGTGTTTTAGATTACGACTAGTGAGAGTCTTTTTTGGTTTAATTATAATTCCACCATAATCCTTTGGAAGGTTAATTTGAGATACGATTAGATGGAATTTATAACTATACATGTCATAGTAGTACATATATAGCTGTATCAAATGATCACGGTAGGTACCTACTAAATGAGTGTTGATGTCACTTTTACCAAATTTACCGGTCCCAAATAATTCCCCTCTCTGTGGCAAGAATAGTCAACCCATGTCGACTGAGTAAAACATACCATTCTCTGGCGCAAATTCAGCAACGAATTTATCGTCTATTACTTGATCAGCCACCTCTTTATAGATTTTATCAAGCAACCAGGTTGGCCCGCTCCTATTGAATGTCCAATATTCAACATAAGTGGACTTGTCGGTAAAAAGTACCTTGTTAGTCTTAGCATCGATAAGTTCGTTTTTAGAACCAGCAATGAACGATACAGTAATCTTGTCCTTAGCATCGTCGGTGCGGTCAAAGACCTCTACAGTAGCAATTGTTTCGATTTCGATATTACTAATTCTATTCACTCGTTGCATTTCTGAGAGTATTCGTATTAACAATAAATTATGCTGTAAATAAGACGGGGTCATATATGTAGACATATTTTCGGTGTTAAAGGACGACCAATCGTCCTGAAATTTAATATATATTTGCTTTGCGTGGTCTATAATAGCTGACTCATCCCAGGTGCTGTCGTCTGCCGAAGCTTTTTTTAGCTTTTCATTAGCTTCTTTGGCTTTCTTGCTTATACTAAACCAAATATCAAAGTAGGCTGAAGCCCAGCCTCCCCATATACCACAAACGGTCACGAAAGCAATAGTTTCCGCGGCAGACCCGTACTGCCAGGCAAAAACAATCAGCGCCAATGATACTAAAAGTGCAAAACTAATACTAATAAATAGTTCTAACTTACGCCTAAAAGTTTTTTGATTATCCGGCCAAAGAAATGACTAATGAAGTATCCGAATAAAGCGAAGAATAATGCAATACCACTAGCGTTGCCTCTATTAAAAACAGATGACCCATCACCACCCAGTGCGAATATCTCAATAACGATGCCTGATATTTCAACCATATATATTAAATATACCTCCACAGTATGGCGACTTCAATTGCAATTAGTGAAAAAGCTATAGAGAGTAGGTATATACGACCTACAAGGTGGCAAAATAGCTATATGGGGGTGGTCGTGTGCTGACGCACTATCGAAGTTTCAGCTCAACTCATCCTAGCTGAGTGGTTAGCTCATCGAGCGAGTGAACAACGCCTGTTGCGCCAGCCTCAAGTAGAACTTTGTCGCTATTAAAACCGTGTGTTACGCCGATTCGCACAGGCAGACCAGCGTTAATGCCTGCCTGCATATCAACAGCGTGGTCTCCAAAGACTAGAGATTTTGCAGGAGTTACACTCAAGCGTTCCATGGCCATGACAAGACTTGCAGGGTCAGGCTTGTGTGTCGCAATATCATCACAGGTAACCACTGTAAACTCAGGAATTTCGAAATGCTCTTTGACAGTTTTTTCAAACAGACGCAATTTTTCTGTGTCGGTCATGTTTGTGGATTTATATAAATCAATCAAGCCTAGCTCTGGTAGTGATACGCCAATATTGCGAACAATATGGTGTGGTGTACCAGATGTAAAGATTGCAAGCTTAACATCTAGATCACCTAATCTATTCAGTAGACTAGGCAGCCCTTCGTAGGCTTTGACGAATTCAGGAGCAATATTGTCTTGAATTGGATTAAGTAAGTCATGAAGCTCATCAAAATCAGCATCTTCTAGGTAGTGAGGACGATCTTCAAAAGCCAGCCGAGCGGTTCGCTCCAGAGTATCACGAGCGCTACCGCCAACAGCCCGGTTTAGTAGCTCTTCGTATGTTTCGTAGTCTGGGATATTCACAGGGTCAACTTTCTTGGCGGCGAAGTATGTTTTGAAAGTTTCGTACTGGCCATGACGAATAAGATGTAGTGTGTTTACCAGCGTCCCATCAGAGTCGGAAATAATTGCTTTAGGAGTAATCATATTTAAACAACAATAACAGAATCTGATTATTTTGGCAAGTGTACAAGGATTACTATATTGTATTTTAAAATTACTTATGGTAGTATTAAATTAAATCATGCGCTTGGAGGCGTTGAAGTAAATCACAAACAGG
>JAGQNA010000028.1 GCA_020428315.1 Candidatus Saccharimonadota bacterium | reverse complement strand
TAGTCGACGAGATATTTCACTCCATGCCTCTGGATCATCTAGTTCGGAGGCTAGCTTATCAAAAGCTTCTTTTATCCAGCTGCCTGATGCTGTTTCCTCCCATGTCTTTATTCGTCCGTTCGACTCAATAGCCCACTTTCCAACTTCAGAGTTTATGGTATTTTGGTCTAACTGGCCGTCTACGATGTATGCTGATCCGATACCGGTGCTAATAGTCACATAAACTATTTTTTTGTATGTGCCGTTTAGCATACGAGCTTCAGATAAGCCTGCTAGCTTAGAGTCATTTTCGATAGAGAACTTGCAACCAAATATTGCCTCGCAGTCTGCTACTAGCGGGGCATCGTTCCAGTTTAGTACACCACTATCTTGTACCATTTCTCCTTTTTCTCTATCAATTATTCCTCTAGTCCCAATACTGCCGAACCTAAAGTTATGAGTAGATAGAGAGCTTGCTGAATTTGTTAGTTTGGTTAGGAAATCACTATAGTCTGTAGGTGTCTTGAACTTAGTAGACTCAACGATCTTCATTGTTTCGTCAAATACTGCAACAAGGGTTTTAGTGCCCCCAATGTCTACGGTAATAATCATAGCCATAGTATAGCATATAGGTATATATCTTGTTTAAAGTTTAAAAATTTAGTATAGTATAGAAAATTAACCTGAGGTGAATTATGCGAGAAAACTCAAATCAGGGTGGATGGATGGCAAAATTTGTTGTAGTAGGAGTACTATTAGTGCTCGGACTTATTATCGCAGGATATGCATTGAAGGCTAACGTTAGCAAGAATCAAGAAGTAGCACAGACGAATACTAGTTCAAATACAAGCACAGATAAGAGTACGCCAACAGACAATAGAAAGAAAGAAGATGGTTCAATAAATAGTGAATCAGGCAACAAAGATGATAAGAAAGAGTCTAGCAATAGCGATAATTTATCACAAAAGTCGGTAGATTCAAAAAAAGAGGAGAATGTTGCCAGCCAAGAAGAGGATCAACCTGCTCAAGGTGGCTACGAGGACAGCTCAAAAAGTAGCGATGATACCATTGCCACGACTGGTGTGCTGCCAGAAACTGGTATTGAAGGTACACTAGCGTCATTATTGTCACTAGGTGCGTTTACTTACTCAACCGTCTTTTATTTACGTTCTCGCAGACCGTAATACTTTACTTGAACGGCTAACTGTAGTAAAATTATGACAACTTAGGAGTGTGCGAGGAGTCCTTTCAGCGTACACACTAGTGGATTATAAACTAAGAAAAGGAGATTTATATAATGGCAAAAAGTGCCACAATTACTATGGACGATTTGCTGGCTGGACAGGCTAATTCTGCACATCTAGTATCAGGAGAGACTGTAAATGGTGCAGTTTTTTCGATAAAAAAACATGAAGTCCTTGTAGATCTTGGACCTTTGGGAGTTGGACTTGTTCCGCGCCGAGAGGTTGGATTTGGTAAAACATTAAAAGTTGGGGACGAGGTTACCGCAAGTATCATCGATACAGAATTAGACAACGGCTATAGCTTACTTAGTCTTCGTAAGGCTGCAAAGGAACGTGGCTGGGAAGAAGTTGAAGAAAAGCAAAAATCTGAAGAAGTTATTGATATAACTCCATACGATGCAAACAGGGGAGGCTTATTAGTAGAATACGAAGGAGTTCGTGGCTTCTTGCCAGTAAGTCAGCTTTCTGCAGAGCATTACCCAAGAGTTGGGAGTAGCGATAAAGATGAGATTTTACAAAGATTGAATGCATTAACTGGCCAAGTACTTAAAGTACGTATTCTTGACGCTGACAGGAAAGCTAATAAACTGATTTTTAGCGAAAAAGAAGCTATAAAGGACGGTCTTGCAGAGCGGTTTGAGAGCTTAAAAGTAAACGACAGTGTAAAAGGTGTGGTTACTGGTGTAGTTGACTTTGGTATTTTCGTAAATGTAGATGGTATCGAAGGATTAGTTCATATCTCGGAAATTAGTTGGGAGCGTGTCAGTAACCCTAGCGACTATGTGAAGATAGGGCAGACAATTGATGCCAAGATTATATCTATAGATAAAGATCGATTGAGCCTTAGCATTAAGCAGCTTACAAAAGATCCTTGGTTAGATGAAGTCGAGAAGTTTGAAAAGGGTGCAAAAGTCGAAGGTACGGTTACTCGCATAACTCCATTTGGTGCTTTTGTGCAGATTAGTCCTGCGGTTGAGGCTCTTGTGCATATATCAGAGCTTGGCACTGGCAGTGATGTTGATCCAGAAGAAGTGTTTACACTAAATGACAGGAAAGAATTTATTGTAATCGAAATTGATAAAGAGAATCGTAAAATTTCACTAAGCCTCACCGATAAGAAAACTACTAAAAAATAACTCGCACCGTTAGAATACGGGCAGAAAGGAGCTGTATGGCCGAGAAAATCGTTACAATCTCGAGTTCAATTACAGTAGGTGAATTAGCCGAGACTATAAATCTGCCCGTAACCCAGCTAATTGGAGAGTTATTTAAAAATGGTATCGTTGCTACTATAAATCAACGTATCGACTTTGAGACAGCATCGATTATTGTAGAAGAATTAGGCTTGGATTTTGACTTGAAACAAAAGGAAGTTGATAAATCGCCAGCGACTAGAAACAGGGTGCTGAGCGAGAATGCTACTGAACGATCACCAATCGTAGCCGTAATGGGGCATGTTGACCATGGTAAAACTAGCCTACTTGATGCAATTTTAGGTCAAAAGGTTGTAGAGGGTGAAGCTGGTGGAATCACTCAGCATATTTCTGCATATCAAGCTACCAAAGACGGACGCACCATGACTCTACTGGACACGCCAGGACACGAGGCGTTTGCAGCGCTACGACAACACGGAGCTGTCTTAACGGATGTTGTCATAGTTGTTGTAGCGGCCGATGACGGAGTAAAGCCACAAACTGTTGAAGCTATTCGCTTTGCCCGAGAAGCAAATGCTAAAATAGTCGTAGCTATCAATAAAATAGATAAAGATACAGCCAACTCACAGCTTGTAAAGACACAGCTTGCAACAGAACATAATCTAAATCCTGAAGAGTGGGGTGGTGATACTATAATGGTTGAAGTTAGTGCAAAAACAGGGCAAGGTATCGATAAATTACTCGAAGCAGTGCTACTTGTTGCCGATCTAGAAGAATTGAAGGCAGATACAGATGTGCCGGCGGAGGGGCTAGTTATCGAAGCTCACATGGAAACCGGTCGCGGAGCTGTAGTGCGTCTATTGGTTGAGCAAGGTCATCTTGCGCCGGGTCAATACTTGGTTGCTGGTACAGCTTACGGCCGTGTACGTACTCTGCAGGATTTTTCTGGAAAAACTATCAAATCTGCTGGGCCGTCTACTCCTGTAATAGTAACCGGTTTCAAGGATCTACCAGAGTTTGGTAATACTTTTGGAATAGTAAAGAATGAAAAAGAGGCTAGACAGGCTACTGTTGCTGCTAGGATTGAACGAGAAGCTGCGGCTGCTAGTACGAATGTAACGAGTGCAGATATTTTAAAACTTATGAGCCAAGCTAGAGAAGCAGAGGTATTTAACGTTATCGTTAAAGCAGATGTACAAGGTTCACTAACTAGTGTGATCGATAGCCTAAAACTTGTCGATACTGGTGGAGAAGTAACGCTACGTGTTATCGGCAGCGGTGTCGGTAATATTTCTGAAAATGACGTACATCTCGCTGCTACTGAAGGTACAGTGATTTATGGATTTAACGTAGACCTACCGCCTGCCGTCAAAAGACAGGCAGCTCGTGATGGCGTGCAGGTCAGACTCTATAAGGTTATATATGAACTACTAGATGATTCAAAGAAATCCATGGAAGAATTACTTGCCCCAGAAATTGTCGATACTGAAATCGGTAAATTGAAAATTAAAGGTGTATTTCGTACCACAAAAGATGAGATTATTGCCGGCGGAGAAGTGACCAAAGGTAAAGTAACAACAGGTGTTATGACAAGAGTTGTCAGGGCTGGCGAGAAGCTAGCTGAGGTTGAGGTTACAAAAGTACAGCGGCAACAGATTGAGGCAAAAGAAGTATTTGAAGGTGATTTGTGCGGTTTGAGCTTAAAGACAGAGCAAAAGTTACTACTTGAAGAGGGCGATATACTTGAATTCTTTACACGTGAGGTAAAGAAACGTACCTTGAAATAGCATATAATATGCATCTAGGGTTGCATATTATCAATATATATGTTATTGTATTTTAGTATAAATTAAACTACCTTTGGGAGGTGGATTGCATGACGCTATTACCACGTCGATTTTTTGCAAAAAATAACATGTATCCTGGATCGCCAGATATGATTCATGATTTTGGAGTAAATAATACTGGATATGAGTCGACTCAGAGCTTTATTTTAGATCCAAAAAAAGGTGTAGCAGTA
>JAGQNA010000027.1 GCA_020428315.1 Candidatus Saccharimonadota bacterium | reverse complement strand
GACTTGTTGTAGAGGGTTATCCTACGCAGGCGATTACGGATCAACAAATTAAAGGATACCTTAGTAGGCTATCAACCGAGATAGATATGCACAGCCTAATAGACCCCGTAACCCACTTGAGCGATCAATTTGGCTGGGCGGGCTGGATACATTGGGAAACCTCAGGAGCTCATTTTTATGCTTGGGAGCAGCCTCGACTGTTTTTTAGTGTCGATATCTATACGTGTAAGGCTTTTGACCCACAAGCCGCTACTGACTTTACGAAAAGTTTTTTTAATGCAACCGAAATAGTTTACAAAGAGTTCTAAGGTATGGGGGATTTCGTAGATGGCGAGCGAGCTATACGGAGTAGATGGTCACCTGAGCTACTAAATCCTGATAGAGTTAGCCAGCTAATTACAGACCTAATACCTAATCATGAGATAAGGATGAACAGGCGGTATGGTGTCCACATCATAGATGGCTCCGATCCTAGCTCTGATATAGGTAGGTTTGTAGAATGGACAGTATTCGATGAATATTTCAGTAATGACTTGTCTGTTATGGAGCAGGAGTATGGACCATACGATAAATTCAGTACTTTTATCATGGTACTAGACTACGACAAAATAGAGCCAGTTGGAGTAATTCGTATAATCAGTCCATCGGACAACGGACTCAAGAGTATAAATGATATGACTAGTCCAGGCAGTCCGTGGTATTGTGAAGGTGACACTGCTGAGGGCCGCCTTGCTGAAGTTGGAGTTGATGCCAATAATACTGTCGACATAGCTACAATGGCTGTGATGCCAGAGTACAGAAGTAACCATGCTGCCGATGGGGTTAGTGCTGCGCTCTACTCTACCTGTGTAAGATGGTCGATGCAGAACAACTGTAATGGCTGGGTTGCTACCGTAGATAGTAAAATATATAACATGATGCAGGCGTGGGGGGAGCCATTTAAAGATTTTGATCATGCAGACTGGGCTGCTTATTTGGACTCACTTAGCAGCAAGCCTGTTCATCTCGAACTACTTACGGGTCTAGAGAAGATCAAAAAATTAGATGTCGAAATGAGTAGGTCTGGTCAATTAGTAGATGTCCATGGTCTGTATACTCGCGGAGCAGGACTAGAAGACAAGTTCGTGTTACCAGCTTTTGATGTATAATAAGCGATAATGTTTATTATACTACTTATAGTTATAGTAAATCTGCTTCTGGGCTTCTTAGTATTATCTCAAAACGCTAAGTCAATGGTTAATAGAACCTTTTTTATTATGGTGGTTTCTATGGTTTTGTGGATGGTGTCAAGCTTTCTCACGGATAATGCTCTTGTAGAATATAGACTAGTTTGGGCTAAATTAGCATTTGTCTTTCCTGTCGTTGTTACTAGTAGTTTTGCGCTATTTGCTCAGTCATTTTCATTTAAGAGTACTCTGGAGTCAGGGAGTGCAAAATATATCATTACTACAGGTTTGATTGGAGTGGTACTGTCTATAACCGACTTAGTTGTTGGGGGTATAGTAACATCAGACCGCAGTACTGCAATCAATCCAGGCTTGCTCTATTCAGTATATATTATAATCGTCTTGTTTCTCACTTTGAACGGGGTATGGCATCTCGTGATGAATACAAAAAAAAAGGAGCTACAGCAATCGACCCAAGCTCTATTAGTTCTCGTCGGGTTTATAACTGGATTTATTTGGATACTACTGACTAATGTACTAGTACCTTTAGTCTGGGTATCTTCAGACAGTCCTAGTTTTGGGCCAATTGGTACCGTTTTCTTTGTAGTGCTTACAGCTTATGCAATAATTCGCCATGGTCTCTTTGATGTAAAATTTACCGCCGTTCGTTCTGTCGCCTATGGTCTATCTATTTTAGCCCTAGGTGGGATTTATTACGCAGTAGCATATCTGGTGTCCGTGGCGTTCTTTCAGGGCGAGGTTAGCAGCTCGTTTAGCCTGAGCCCACTGAATATTTTATTAGCCTTGGCGTTGGCTTTTATATTTCAGCCAATCAAGAGGTTTTTTGACAAGACTACAGACAGGATATTTTTCCGCGATCGCTACGATCCAGAGGACTTTTACGCTCGTCTAAACGAGATATTGGCAAGCACTACAGACCTACGCAATCTATTGAGGCGAGCTAGCAGCGAGGTAGCGAGTACGCTAAAGGCTGAAAGGGCACTGTTTTACGTCCAGTACAATCACGCATATCATGTGAGTGCTGGCACGAAGGGGGCTGGAATGTTGCCTAGAGCCGAGTCCCTGGAGTTAGATGAGTACATAAAGAACAGGGGAGACGGTGTGATTATTGAGTCCTTGTTGCCAGGTGGAGATTCTATAAAACGTCTTATGATTAGCCATAATTTGAGTGTAATACTACCGCTGACTCAGAAAAAGAAACCGCTAGGCTATCTACTACTTGGCCAGCAGATGGGTGGTACGTACAACTCCCGAGACATCAGGGTACTGGAAACTATAGTCGATTCATTAGTTGTCGCTATCGAAAATTCACTATCTGTTCAAGAGGTCAAAGATCTAAATGAAAACCTCCAGCAGCGTATCGAAAAGGCAACCGAAGAGTTACGCTTAACCAACGCTCGCCTACGTCGACTGGATACTGCTAAAGATGAATTTCTTTCCATAGCATCACACCAGCTTCGTACACCTTTAACTAGTATAAAAGGGTATTTGAGCATGATGCTTGAAGGAGATACCGGTAAGTTAACTAATACTCAGAAAAAAGTTGTAAGTGAAGCGTTTTCTAGTAGTGAAAGGATGGTGCATTTGATACACGACTTTTTAAACGTATCACGTATACAAACTAGTAAATTTATTTTAGAGTTAAACCAGATCGATCTGGCCTTATTAGTTGCTGAAGAAGTTGACTCTCTTGAAAAAGTTGCACAAACACGAGGGCTCAGTATAGAGTTTCATGATAGAACACAGAGCTTACCACTTATTAATCTAGACAACACTAAGATTAGACAAGTTGTCATGAACTATATCGATAACGCAATTTTCTATTCGAGACCAGACTCAACAGTTGTTGTAGAACTAAGTAATACAATGAAACAAGTTACTCTAAAAGTAACTGATACCGGAATCGGAGTACCAAAAAATGAGCAAGCTAGATTGTTTAGTAAATTCTACCGGGCTTCAAATGCACGAAAACACCGGCCTGACGGGACTGGTGTTGGTATATATCTTGCAAAACGTGTGATAGAGGCACTGGGAGGGCGGGTGATATTTAGCTCTAAAGAAGGGACTGGCAGTACTTTTGGGTTTAGTCTGCCTCTAAAAACCAATAAGTAGCCTAGCTAAAAACTACTCGTAGCAACTCAAACAACAGCCATACTATGATAGTAATGACTAGTATAGTAATAATAATCGGTTTTAATATTCGTTTTTTCTCAAACCACCATTGAGCGAACTTGTTGCGATCGACTGCTGCTACACGTACGACGTTGGCTGGTGCGTTTTTTGCATCATCGCCCTTATATGCTTTGTTACGTTTTTTCTTCTGTCTTGCCATATGAATCTATTTTAACAAATAATCTTGATTAAAGTATTAAATCTAAATCCACCCCTGTGTGGGGTGGATCTGCTGAGGCTGACGCTTCAGTTGAGTTGAGCGGTCAGTCTCTTTATGATCGGCGGCTTGCCATGTAGTAGCTACTTGCACCAGCGAGCGACATTGCACCCACAATCTGTACAGCTATCTCAGCTGGTCCAGTTTTTGGTAGTTCTACTGTCGCAACAGCCTTTTCTTTTTCTTTACATTTGTCATTATCAGCTGGTAGATATTTACCTTCCTGACCTTCTATTACAGTGACAACCTTACCAGTTTCTGGATCGCAGACAACAACCTTATCTTTACATTTGTCACTATCAGCCGGTAGATATTTATCTTCCTGGTCTTTAGGGACATCAATTATCTTTCCAGTATCTGGATCACAGACATTTACTCCACTTGGGATTTCAATCACCGCTGTATCACAGTCATCAGGCTTAGTTGGGTCACTTGGATTAACTTCAGGTGCATTCACGCAGGCTTCGTTAACTGCACCGTTAGCTTTGTTTCTTGTTGCTTTGGCCTGGATAGTAATCTCATCACTTTGACCGACAGTAAGCTTGGCAATTGTGTATTGCAGGCTGTTATTTTCAATCTCGCCTTTATTGGTGCTTATAAACTGTATGTTGTCTGGTGCAACATCAGTTACGACTACATTACTCAAATCTGTTTCACCAGTATTCTTTACCTTAAGAGTGTAGCTAAACGGTGTATCAACAGCTACACTGTCTTGCTTCATTCCATTGACGTATTTTTCTATATCTATACCAGGAACTTTTTCTTTATCGACGGTGAAGCTATTTGCACACTCAAAGGTGCCAACATTTGTATTAACATACACTTGTGCGGCGTATTCACCGGCGACAGTCTGTTCGGTTGTTAGTGTGTTTTCATTCTGAGTTTTGTCTAGCACAACCTGACCGCTTTTTTTGATAACAAATCGGTATGAAGTGACCTGGGCACCATCTTTGACTGTAGTGTTTGCGGTAAGTTTAAAGCTAGTTGAGCTTAACTTGTCAACGGCTAGTGAGTCACATTTGGCAACAGGTTGTGGTGTTGGTGGCACGGGTGGCTTGCACGAGTTCACCATACCATGTGCGTAGGCTAG
>JAGQNA010000026.1 GCA_020428315.1 Candidatus Saccharimonadota bacterium | reverse complement strand
GCAGCCATTCAGTGTAATTCTATTAGACGAGATAGAGAAAGCGCACCCAAATGTCCTAACCGCGCTACTGCAAGTACTAGACGAAGGCATTTTGCGCGATGAAAATAATCGTGATATATCATTTAGAGACGCAATTTTTATTGCTACTAGCAATGCTGGTTCGGATAGGGTTCGTGAATATATTCAACGTGGCTACAAACTAGCAGAATTTGAACAAAAATTAATTGATGAAATAATTGATGGTGGTATTTTTAAACCAGAATTTGTTAATCGTTTTGATGAAACGGTGGTCTTTACTCCACTATCTAAGGAGGATTTAATTAAAGTAGTTGATTTAATAATTCAGGGAGTTAATAAGACACTTGAGCAGCAGCAAGTTAAGGTTGAGGTATCACCTGAGGCAAAGCTACTACTTGTTCAGAGAGGTTATGATCCACGACTTGGAGCTCGTCCAATGCGACGCGTTGTTCAACGAATAGTTGAGAATAATGTTGCAAAACTGCTTCTTTCTGGTACTATCCAGCCAGGCGCAACCGTTTATATTACACCAGAGCAGGTCGAAGAAAAAATGCCTAGCCGTTCATTGTAGTATAGGTTAAATCTAAAGATCTAATAATTCATGGTCTGGAGTCTCGATTTCAACTTGCACATGATGCTTTCCGGGTATAGCATCATCAGTATTTAACTTTATGATATCAACGACTCTTTCGATTTGATTAGTTGTTAGCCCAGCACGAATATGTACTCCAATAAGGATTAATAACCTACCCGAACCTAGATACATTGTGCGCAGGTCTAGAATTTCTTCAACATCTTTTACTTTAAGTACCGCACGACGAATTTTGTTTAGTTCACCAGCACCCGCCGAGCGACCAACGATAAATTATCTGACGTCTACAATTAAGAATATGGCTGCGGCCATCATTGATAAGCCGATTGCCATTGAGCCAATGCCGTCGTAACGAGGATCGCCAGTTAGTAAGAATAAGCTGAGTGCGGCCAGCCCCACCAGAGCCGCAATTGCACCAAGCATGTCAACAAAGAAGGTTGCTTTAGTCTCAACCGCACTTGAATGCCGCAATCGCCAGCGCCATTTTGCACGAGGATGTCGTTGCTGAAGTCTACACAAACTTAACGAAAAGGCATAGCCGTTAGTAAAAATATTAATAACTAGCAATGCTATTGCCCAGTAGATATACTCAATTCGATGAGGGCTTATAAACTGTTGATAGCCCATATAAAGTGAGAGCATGCCGGTACCGATAAACATCACTAAGCCAGCAAGTAGTACCCAGAAAAATATTTCACGCCCATAGCCAAACTGGAAGGACTTATTATCAGACTTGCGTGATCTTGAAACACTCGCAAGTAGAAGTCCACTGGTAATTAAGTCTGATAGCTCCTGCAGGGCTTGGGCTAACATTACAGTTGAGCCAGTAAATATCCCAACAATTAAATTTAATAAAACATCGCCTACGCTTACAAGCGACGATGTTATTACTACACGAAGATCGGAGACCTCTTTGGATATAGTTACAAATCTATTATAGACTAGTTTATAAAAAATATAGTCAGATGTACCTGATAGTTGATATATACTAGACGTAATGGAACGACGAGTAAATGTACGTGGAATCATAGTAGATGATAACGGCCATATTTTCGCTGTCAAGCATCGTGATCAGGACACGGGCGGAGAGTCAGATTTTTGGGCGATTCCTGGTGGAGGGCTAGATGTTGGTGAATCTTTGAGCGAGGGACTCATGCGAGAGTTCGAAGAAGAGTTGGGTATCAGGCCAGTAATTGGACGCTTACTATTTATGCAACAATTCATCTTTACTCATCATAGCGGTAGTCAGTTAGAAAAGATGGAGTTCTTTTTTCATGTCACAAATACGGCAGATTTTCTTCGTGATATAGATTTATCTACGACAAGTCATGGTCAAGAGCTGACTCGTGTAGTATTCATTAATCCTACCGTTAGTGATTTACTACCAGATTTTCTACAAAAAATAGATGTTCGTAACCATATAGACACTAATCAGCCTGTCTTGTTGGTCGACAATCTCTCGAGAACCACCTCACTATGACCAGTTATGCGCACGGGGTGATTGACCACCCTGAAAGTAACCGTAAGACAGATTATCTTTACCGAATATCTATCAAAGGTGTTATCCTAAATGACGTTGGCGATATTTTGCTTGTCAAAGAAAGCGGACGTAATTGGTGGGATTTGCCGGGCGGTGGCATGGATCATGGCGAAGATATAAAGACGGCTCTTGCTCGTGAAATGAAAGAAGAAGTCAATCTGACTGGCGACTTCAGCTACAAGGTTGTCCATGTTGATGACCCAACAGAGCTGAAGGATGCAAAGGTCCTCCAGGTACGACTTATATTCATTATTAAGCCCGAAATAATGGAGTTTTCTCCTGGCAATGACAGTGATGAAATCGCATTCATACCGCTTGAACAAATTAAAGAGGTTGATATGTCGAAATATGAGTACTTGAAGATGGTTATGGGTAGCTTTCAATCAAACACTTGATTTCCAACACGCCACCACCAGAAAAACCTTCAATCTCTGGTACCCCGGGTTGGGTTCGAACCAACGACCTTAGGCTTAGAAGTCCTCTGCTCTATCCAGCTGAGCTACCGGGGCATGTAAAGTTATTATAACAGAGAAGTCAAAATTATTTTTTGCGTTTTGCAGTTTTGGCTTTTCCGACTTTGCCCAGGTGTGTATGATGGAATCCCTCAGTGTGTTTTAAGCCATAACCCAGTGCGCGATCAACGAAGATATGGAATAGCCATGCCAGACCAATAAATAAACTCCAATCTATGCCGCTGAAAATATATAGGGCAATCAGTATGGTTGGTCCGACCATGCTATGTCCTAGATTATAGGTTAATGCACCGGCTCGAGAGTTTTGTAAATAGCCAAAAGCCGATATGTCGATTAGCGGATATATAATAAATAGCCACCACCAGTCGTAGCCAGTGTATACGAATAATAGAGCTATCAATACACTCGAGAGTAAGTACTCGGTACTGACAATTCGTTTCATTATCTTTGATTGCTTCATGGCAATATTATAGCAGTAAGCTTAATCATTAATCAAAAAAGAAATTTTGGTGCGGGTGGAGAGAATCGAACTCTCGTCACTTGCTTGGAAGGCAGGTATATTAGCCACTATACGACACCCGCGTATAAATAGATTATAGCATTTAATTTTAAATTTGGGGCGAGTGATGGGAATTGAACCCACGGCCTTCGGAACCACAACCCGACGCTCTAACCAACTGAGCTACACCCGCCAGACCTCTTGAATTTTAGCATATTTACCAGCTACTAGCTAGAGTTCGCGGATAGTTTCTATATGAGCACCTAGGCTATCTAGTCGATTCGCAAAATCTTCATATCCACGATTGATGCTATAGACATCACGCAGTGTTGATACACCGGGTGCGGCTAGCATGGCTAGCAGGATAACGACTGACGGGCGGAGGGCTGATGGAGCAATAATATCGGCTGACTTCCATCGAGTCTTTCCGGTTATAAATACTCGATGTGGATCAACTAGCTCTATATTTGCATTTAATTTACTCAGTTCTGTAAAGTAAATTGCTCGGTTTTCGTAGCTCCAATCATGTATCATGCTGCGACCAGAAGCAACTGTAGCAATCAAGCCAAGAAAAGGTAGATTGTCCATGTTGATACCTGGGAATGGTAGGCTATGTAGCTTATCTTTGGCGGCAGTTAGGTCAGATTTTTTGAGTTGAATGTCTACTAGTCTTGTTTTACTGTTTTGGGCAGAGTATTCAGTCGATAGCTCATATCTAAGTCCCATTCCCTCAAGAGTGGCAAGCTCAAGCTCTAGAAACTCTATAGGTGCTCGCTTAATGGTAATCTCGGAGTTTGTGACGATTCCAGCTGCAATAAAACTCATAGCCTCTATAGGATCTTCGCTCGGTGCATAATCTACATTCTTATTAATTGATTTTTTACCATAAATTTTTAAAGTAGTTGTTCCGATTCCTTCGATTTTTACACCCAGCTTCTCAAGATAAAAGCATACATCTTGTACCATATAGTTTGGGCTAGCATTTCGTATAATTGTCACACCATCATACATTGCTGCTGCCATGATGATATTCTCAGTTACTGTATCGCCACGCTCGGTCAAGATGATTGGCTTTGTAGGCTGCTGGCGCCTAACAGTTGCGTGGTAGTAGTCGGTATTTGGCTGCGTATTAACCTCAAGGCCAAATGCAGAGAGCCCAACCATATGGGGTTCAACGGTACGTTTACCCAGATTACAGCCACCAGCAAAGGGAATTTTGAAATCAGAGTACTGGTGCAGAAGTGGCCCTAAGAACATTATTACTGTACGAGTACGTTTGGCTGCCTCCTCGTTCATTTTATTGAGACTAAGTTTTTTGGGTGGTACTATCTCAAGATCGTTATGTTTGAGCCAGCGAACCTTAACACCGATACTTTCAAGTACCTCGATAATACGGTAAACTTCCTCGATACGTGGAATTCGTCGCAGGGTAGTCTTACCCTTATTTAGTAAGCTAGCACAAAGTAGGCCGACAGCAGCGTTTTTACTAGTTTTTACGGTAATGTCACCGTGTAGCTCTCGTCCACCATGGACACGAAAGTTGATTTTACCACCATTATTTAGACTAATAATGTCACTCGATAGTTCTTGACTGATTCGACCTAGCATTTCTACGCTAAGGTTTTGACCACCTTTTTCTATGCGGTTGATTGCACTTTGTGAAGTGCCAATTTTTTGGGCAAGCTCGGACTGAGTCATGTTACGAGATAGGCGAGTTTCCTGAATGATTATGCCAATACGCTGTTTGTAATTTAACTCGGACATGATAGTAGTATATCATATACGATATATTTACATAGTGGTATAATAAAGTGTAACTAAGTAGTAGTGGAGGTATAACTATGCAAGATGATGCTGTATGGGCATTGATTCAGAGCGAGATTGAACGTCAACAACAAGGTCTAGAACTGATTCCAAGTGAAAACTATGTATCCAAAGATGTACTAACGGCGCTTGGGAGTGTATTCACAAATAAGTATAGTGAAGGCTACCCTGGCAAGCGTTATTATGGTGGTCAGGAATTCACCGATCCACTTGAACAGCTGGCAATCGACCGGGCTAAGCAGCTATTTAAGGCCGACCATGCCAACGTTCAACCCCATAGCGGTGCCCCGGCTAATGAAGCAGTTTATAGCGCTTGGCTTGAGCCTGGAGACACTGTACTAGCCATGGACTTATCTCACGGTGGGCACCTAACGCATGGTGCGCCGGTAACTCGTAGTGCTCAGCTTTACAACTTTGTCCGCTACAAGATGAAGAATATCGAGACTGGCGAGATTGACTA
>JAGQNA010000025.1 GCA_020428315.1 Candidatus Saccharimonadota bacterium | reverse complement strand
ACTCGATTTTAGGCTATATCTGGTCGGTTATGAAGCCTTTATTTATGTTTACAATTCTCTACGTTGTATTTGTAAAAATTTTACGTGTTGGTGAAGGTATTAAACATTGGCCAGTTGCTCTTTTGGCTGGTATCGTTCTTTGGCAGTTCTTTCTGGATGTTACCAATGGAACAATCAAATCGATTGTAAATAACGGTGGCCTACTTCGAAAAATAAAGTTCCCTCGTTATATCATTGTTGTAGCAAATACTATATCGGCTTTTATCACTCTTGCAATAAACTCGGTAGTCATACTATTGTTTGCAATTTTCAACCAAGTTGAACCTTCATGGGGAGTAATTTTGGTTATACCATTAGTAATTGAGTTATTTGTTGTTGCGCTCGGCGTTGCACTATTCCTTAGTGCAGTATATGTACGATTCAGAGATATACAGTATATCTGGGACGTAATTTCGCAGGCGTTGTTTTATGGGTCAGCAATTATTTTCCCAATATCACTACTTGCACACTTTACGAACCACTGGATAGTCAGCGTAGCACTAGCAAACCCAATTGCACAAATCGTACAAGATGTTCGCCATCTTGCAATTAGCCATGACGTCCCTTCGCTTTGGACGGTTGGTAATGGTAACCCATGGCTGTATCTGCCGCCAATAGCAATATGTATAGCTATGTTCTTCTTTGGAGCATGGTATTTCAAATCACGGTCACCACATTTTGCGGAGGATGTTTAAGTGAAATCAGGTATAGCAGTTAGTATAAAAAATGTGGTAAAAGATTTTTATTTACCACACGAAAAAGAAGATTCGTTAAAACTCAAAATCATTAACCATTTCAAGAAAAATACAAAAACCGGTCACAATACTTATCATGCCTTAAAAGGTATTAATATCGATATTAAAAAAGGTGAGTTCATCGGTATTTTAGGTCGAAACGGTGCTGGTAAGAGTACGCTGTTAAAGATTATTGCTGAAATTTACCAGCCAACTAGCGGTAGCATTAGTGTGCACGGTAAATTGGTGCCATTTATCGAGCTTGGCGTTGGATTTAATCCAAATCTATCTGGTCGTGATAATGTTTATCTAAATGGAGCCATGCTTGGCTTTAGTCGGAAAGAAGTCGACGCGATGTACGACTCTATAGTCGAATTTGCTGAGCTTGAGCAGTTCATGGATCAAAAGCTCAAAAATTATTCTAGTGGTATGCAGGTTCGTCTAGCTTTCTCAATGGCAATTCGTGCTGATGGTGATATATTACTATTGGATGAAGTTTTAGCAGTTGGCGACGCTGCTTTTAAAAAGAAGTGCTACGACTACTTTGACTACCTTAAAGAGAAGAAAAAGACAATAATATTTGTAACTCACAGCATGGCACAAGTAGAGAAGTACTGTACAAGGGCTATACTTATAGAAAAGGGCAAGGTGACAATAGACGGTAACCCGAGTGAGGTTGCAAGCGCATATAACCACCTATTTGAATAATGAAAAAAAACTTTCTAATTTCCGTAATCGTACCGATATATAATGTAGAGGATTATATCGATGAAACATTGCAATCGATAGTAAATCAGAGTATTGGATTTACTGATAACATTCAATTAATTCTGGTTAATGATGGTAGTCCGGATGACTCAGAGAAGATTTGTTTAGAATACAGAGACAACTACCCAGATAATGTGGTCTATAAAAAACAGAAAAATACAGGTGTTAGCGTAGCTCGAAATAATGGAGCAAAATTAGCAACCGGCCAGTATATTCACTTTATGGACAGTGATGATGTTGTAAGTCGTCATTTCTACAAAAGGTCAATATCGTTCATGCGACACCATAGTAATGTTGATTTTGTTGCATCAAAAATAAAATACTTTGACGGTAAATATACCGAACACTACTTAAATAGTAAATTTAAACAAACGCGAGTGATTGATGTCAACAAGGAGTCACAACAGTCAATCTTTCATATTTCAAGCATATTATTTGCGAGAGATGCAGCCAAGAAACATAAATTCGATAGACGACTAAAAGTTGCCGAAGATGCAAAATATGTTAACGAAGTACTGTTGAATAAAAAGAAGTACGGTGTACTATCAAATACGACACTCTACTATCGTAAAAGGTCAGACAATTCATCGGCTATTAGCACTAAGATGTCTAATCGAAGCTATTTTGTAGATACTCCAAAACTATTTTTGGACTATTTGATAGATATATGGACTTCTGGTGACGTAGTACACAGATACATACAACATTTAGTTATGAATGATATTGCATGGAAGATTTCCGAGGAAAATAACCAGTCTGTATTAACTGATACCGAGGTGGCAGCCTACAAGCAACACATATATGATATAGCGAGCAAAATCGATGATGACATACTGCTATCGAATAAGATCCTAAATCTAGATCAAAAAACGTTTTTACTTCGAAAAAAATACGGTAATAAAAAATACGAAGCATCAATAAGGGTAAATGATTCAGAGTATTTTTTTAACGACACTGAACTGTTTCAATACAGCTCGACAACAGCCGAGAGTGCTTTGGTACTGGATTTTATTCATGAGCTGGGTGAAGGTAGATATAAACTTGAAGGGTATGCATTGAGTGCATCGATATCTAGTCGTGACAAAAGGTTTGTTCAAACATCACGCGGGGCGTTCGAGCTAAAATTAGTACCACGTCCACAGCGTCAAAACATTTTTTTGGGTGATAAATTTACCGACAATGAAGCCTTTGAGGTAACAGTAGAGGTTTCACCGGTAGATACTATAGTTGGGTTACTCGAAAGTTTTGACGGCACTAGTACGAAACTACCTATCTTTACAAAGCAATTTACCGGCCTTGGTGTGCTGAATAATACATATCATCAAAAAACTGGCACAATCTTTAGAAAAAATAAGCATACTATAGAAGTTTATCCTAATACAAGCTATAACCGATGGGTGTCAGAGTTGCGCTTCTCACTACAGGTTATGCGTAACATCCAGCTGCGAAAGACTATAAGATGGATGAAGTCGACGGTACGAAACCTTAACAGCTTACTCAAGTTTGCCCCCCCTAAAAAGATTGTGTGGGAATTTACAGGTCCTGCGGTGTTACTTTTTAGGTCTACATGGACTGGTATAGTTGATGTTGCCATTAGGCAGCTGTACTTCATGGGATTATATAAGTCAGACCGCCCAATATGGCTTGTGTCCGACCGAGGAACCCTAGCAGGAGATAATGGTGAAACACTATTTAGATACATAGCAGGCAAAGACACGACTAAGGCTGACGTGTATTTTGTTATAGCAAAAACTTCTCCCGACTACCAGCGTCTACAAAAAATAGGTAGAGTAGTTGATATAAATAGTCTAAAGTATAAAATATTGTTTCTTCGAGCTAGCAAAATAATATCGTCTCACGCTGACTACTATGTGTACAACGCTTTTGGTTATAGGTGGACGCATTTCAATGATTTATATAGTTTTGATTATATATTTTTACAGCATGGAATTATTCAAGCAGATCTATCTGGCTGGCTAAATAGGTTTCAAAAAAACATCAAGCTGTTTGTTACATCTACAAAGGCAGAATATGACTCCATTGTATCTGGTGACTATGGTTATGATAAAAATGTCGTTAAGTTAACCGGCCTTCCTAGGCATGACCTACTAGAAAACAAACCAAAAGGTGTAATGATATTGGCACCAACCTGGCGTAAGAATATACTACCAGAAGAGCGTCATGGTAAGAGTGGTATTCGGGCGCATTCCGACACGTTTAAAGATACCGAGTACTTCAAGTTTTATAACAATCTAATGAACGACGCTAGGGTGCTTGGCGCACTAAAAGCTAAAAATATGACAGGTCAGCTTTATTTGCATCCGGCGTTTAGTCGCCAGATAGATGATTTTAGCAGTAACAGTAGTTTTACTATAAAGGCTCCACCATATAACTATAAGAAAGCCTTTAAGGAGGGTAACCTGCTAGTAACTGACTATTCTAGTGTGGCATTTGACTTTGCATACCTACGAAAGCCGATTATTTACACTCAGTTCGACAAAGATACCCTACACGAAAACCACATAGCCAAGGAGGGCTATTTCTCGTACGAAGATGATGGCTTAGGTGAGGTGACATACGACTACGAGTCGGCAGTTGCCGAAATAGTACGCACTATCGAATCTGGCTGCGCATTAAGTAAAAAGTACGGTAAACGTATAGATAAATTCTTTTCATTCAAAGACCAAAATAACTCAAAAAGAGTCTACGACCTGCTGTTAGAGCTATAGGGCTATACTATAAGCACTAAAACAGCTTGTGTAACCTCTCAGGTATCTACTTGTCTAATTTTTTTAACAATAGATCTACTGTCTTTTCAAGTTTTTCAATGTGTTCATCGTTACGCTTTACTTTTAGGTGTAGGTCGTCTACCATTTTCATAACATGGTTTTGCTTTCGATAGGCTGGGCTAACTTTTACCATAACTTTGTTAACATATTTTGATGCTTTTGGTCTAATTTTTGCATCCACCTTTTCCGCAAAAGAGCGTTTTGGTGGTAACTTACTGAGTTTGGCGACTATTTCTGGGTCTATTGAGTTCATGTAAGATTTATTGGCGTCAACAAAGCTTCGTACAAGCTCGTATAGTTTTGGGTGATCGCTCTGCGGCATATGCCTAACCGAAAATCTGTAGCTATGGGTAAATGTTTCGATGAATAAATCGACATTATCGGCCAACAGATTGTGTTGCTTCATAAACCAAAAAGTCCGTACGGTAGTTTTTGCGTGGTCTAGAGCTTTTGCCGTTTTCTTAGCCGTTGTAGACATTATGCTGCCGTCACGCCGAACGTAGATGTATAGCTTTTCGTTGCGTAAGAAGTAGGCTTTTTTGCTGGCTAGCATATAGTTCATAAAGAAGGTTGAGTCTTCATACCATAGGCCATTCGGAAACCAGACCTCATACTTTCGCTGCAGTGAGGTTGAGTATATTTTGTTACAAGGTGATACGTCAGTCGACTGGATTAGGTCTTTGGTGATTTTGTGTAAGCCATTATTTCGCAGGCGGTAGTATTCAGTGTCTGATGGTTTGTACCGTCTAGCTAGCTCTGTGGTAGAGTAGTCTATGTCTATACCAGCTACTGCTACATCTACATTCTTCTTGGTTATGGTATTGTACATTTTTTCGCACGCATCTAGGCTGTAACGGTCGTCACTATCGCAAAACATCAAGTAATCCCCAGAAGCTTGAGCCATACCGTGATTACGGGCTGCAGCAGGGCCGCGGTTGGCGGTTTCGCGGATAGTTATGCGTGGGTCCTTGGCGTGGTACTCCTCGAGTATAGATATAGAATCGTCTGGCGAACCGTCGTTGACGCAGATTATCTCGATCTCTTTCATGGTTTGCCCCACCAGGCTATCCAGACACTTAGCTAGGTACTTTTCGACGTTATATACGGGAACTATTACAGATACCTTAGTGGCTTTCTTGGCTCGCTTGCGCGCCAAGAACATTTCTGGGTTATAGATAATCTCACGTAGGTCGCGCCGCTCGTTGGTATCAAAGTAAAATGGGTCCAAAACAGAGCTTTCGTACACCGCTTTGTATTGCTTTGAAA
>JAGQNA010000024.1 GCA_020428315.1 Candidatus Saccharimonadota bacterium | reverse complement strand
CGATAGTATTAAGCTATTTACCTTTGGCCACACCGAGGTAGACTTTGCACTAGCAATAACCGTTTTCTTAATGATACTAATACTAATCACAATCTTTAATATATGGGCAAGCTTCTTTACTTTGAATAATCAAGTACGCTTAAGATCAATTTTAACTAAATTTTACGCCCCAATAGTAAGGCTACTATTCGGTTGGATGGGCTCTCGCCAACACTACAAAAAGAGTGATATTTCTCCATTCTTCAGAGTAAATGGTTACCCACCAACATCAGAAGAATACTCACAGTTAAAGAAAAACGATTTCAAAGATTGGACGCTTAAAGTATTTGGCCAGATAGACAACCCTCTTGAAATGTCACTAAAGGATATTAAAGATTTACGCAAGAAAAAGCAAATCACAAAACACCATTGTATCCAGGGATGGAGTGCTGTTGCAGAATGGGGCGGCTTGCCAATGAGTGACATTGTTAAGTTATGTAAACCTCAGAAATCAGTAAAGTATGTACTCTTTCATTGTTATGATATTGACGACAATAACGCTGCTTACTACACGGGCTTAAGACTAAGTGATATGTTTGACAAGCAAACAATACTTGCCTATGAGATGAATGGTGAAGAACTGCCAATTGAGCATGGTGCTCCTATTCGACTGCGCTGCGAGCATAAATGGGGATATAAAATGGCAAAATATATCCACTCTATCGAGTTCACCGATAGCTTTGCACACGTTGGTCAAGGGCGTGGCGGTCACCGTGAAGATAATGTGTACTTTGATTGGGAAGCATCTATCTAAATCATCTATGTCGAAAACAAATAGAAAAAGCTCAAGAAAATATCTATCTCTATTCCTAGCAACTACTACCTTGGCTCTAAATTTCTGGGTCTGGTCCTTGCTTAGTCCACTTGGTACAAAATATGCTGAACAATTTACCCTCAATCCATCAAATCTAGCATTTTTATTAGCTATACCTGTACTTATAGGTGCCATTGGTCGAATTACGTTTGGAGTGTTGACAGATAAATTTGGTGGCAGAGCTATGTTTATACTCATCTGTCTTATATCATCAATCGCTGCCGCAAGTTTAATATTTGCAGAGTCGTATCCACATTTACTTATTTGTGCTGTCTTGCTCGGCGTGAGTGGTGCAACTTTTGTGATCGGCATACCATACCTAAGCGCATGGTTTCCAGCAAGCCAAAGAGGCTTAGTACTCGGCATCTATAGTTTAGGTAACGCAGGGACAGCTATATCGGGCTTTATGACCCCTATGCTAATTAATTGGCTTGGTCAAGACACTACATTCCTATTGATTGCATTACTTCTACTGATGACTGCGGTTATTTTTTGGGTTTTCGGTCAAAATGCTCAAAAATGGAAACCTGCATCAGGCTCATCCTTTATGCGTCTTAGGCAGGCCGCCGCGCTTCGGATCACCTGGGATCTAGCCATAACTTACGGTATTGTATTTGGTGCCTTTGTTGCATTCGGTGTATATCTTCCAGTTTTACTGAAGATTGTCTATAATCTATCTCTGACCGATGCTGCAGCTCGGGCTGCAGGATTTATTGTATTAGCAACAATAGCTAGGCCTATAGGCGGTTGGCTAAGCGACAAGCTCGGAGGGAAAGTTGTTGTTCAAAGCTCACTACTGTTGGTGTGTCTACTGGCAAGTTTTGTAGCTTTTCAATCCACATTGACAATCCATACTACTGCAGCATATTTGTCACTTGCATTTGTACTTGGCTGTGCTTGTGGAGCAACTTTTGCAATGGTTGGCAAACTAGCTAATCCGAACATTATGGGGAGTGTTACAGGTATCGTAGGAGCTGCTGGTAGCTTGGGTGGATTCATACCTCCGCTTATCTTAGGGGTTACCTATCAATTTACAAATACATACGGCTTTGCTCTGTTGGGCCTAGCTCTATCCGTTATCATTGTCTTCGTCTATAATCGTGGGCGATTCAAGAAGTCTACCGGGTAATGCTATAATGGGTATAATGATCGAGATACTGATTTTTGGTGTTGCAAAAGATATTGTTGGCACAGATAAGCTAAGTATTGATATTCCACCTAGTAGTACGGTTAGGGATCTAAAGAATTTACTTCAATCAACTTATCCAATGCTTCCAGAATCAATGATTGCAATTAATACTAAATACGCAAATGACGAACAAGCTATCAGTCAAACCGACGAGATTGCTCTAATACCTCCAACCAATGGGGGCTAAGTGGACATAAAGATTCTTGACACTAATCTGGACGTTAATGCTAGCATCAAATGGGCATCAGATATAGGACCTGGATGCGTCAACATGTTCATAGGTAAGGTTAGACCCACTGCTAGTGATCGTAAAGTCCACTATCTTGACTTTGAAGCTTATGCAAAAATGGCTGTTCAGGAGATGGAACAGATTGCTACTTCCGCAAGCAAGAAGTGGGATACGGATAAGATTCTAGTCCATCATCGTACTGGACGGGTCTATGCAGGCGATATACCTGTATTGATTATTGTTTCGGCCAGACACCGCAAAGATGCTATTGAAGCCTGCCGGTATATTATTGATACTCTAAAATCAACTGTACCAATCTGGAAAAAGGAGGTCTACACTAATGGCGAATCATGGGTGACTGCTCACCCCTAGATGCTATCTATTCCACCGACTAATGACACTGTACGGCCATGGCTACGAAGCTTACTAACTATCTTAGTCGCTACTCTACTTCGGGCTCCGGATGCACAATAAAATACAACGTCCTTATCGCTTATTAACTCTAAGATACTTTTATCTATAGCATTTAGTGGTATATTAATTCCACCTATATTCTTATCCTTGTGCTCGTCAGGAGTCCTAACGTCGATAAGCACGCATTCGTCTTTTAACATTTTATTTAATTCACTAATCGATATTTGTTCGATTTTCACTTCAGATTGTTGAGATAAATCTTCGGTCTGCGCAATATCCTTGTCAATACTGCCTGCTAAATCTATTGTAAAGCTACTAAGCGTCCTAACGTCGAAGATTAGAAGTTGATTTTTCAGTAGACCGTCTAAGTCTGCGAGATACTTAATTGCCTCATTTGCCTGCAAACACCCAACTATTCCAGCGATTGTTGGAATTACGCCGCCATCACTACAGTTTGGTATATTATTACTACTAGCTTTCGGAAATACATCCCTATAATTTACTGAGCCTGGTCCATGATTCCAAACAGCTACTTGCCCTTCATACTGATATATAGAGCCGTACACTAATGGCTTACCAGCCAAAACACAGGAGTCATTCAGAATATAGCGAGTCTCGAAGTTATCTAAGCAATCCAATATAATGTCATAGTCTTCAATGATATTTTCTAAGTCTTCCTGTTTTGTAATCTTCTGATTATAAGTGCGGAGAATAGTACTTGGGTTTTGAGACTTAAGTTTATTTTTTGCTACATTGACCTTCAGTTTACCAACATCTTTGTCACCGTATAAAATTTGACGGTGTAAATTACTTATACTGACTTGATCAAAGTCAACCAAGCCAACTGTACCTACGCCGGCCGCTACTAGATACTGACTAGCTGGGCAACCCAAGCCACCCATGCCTACTACTAATACTTTAGCTTGAGCTAGATTTTCCTGAGCTATATTGCCAAAATCTGC
Source organism: Candidatus Saccharimonadota bacterium (assembly GCA_020428315.1). Classification (GTDB taxonomy): domain Bacteria; phylum Patescibacteriota; class Saccharimonadia; order Saccharimonadales; family Saccharimonadaceae; genus JAGQNA01. The sequence continues at coordinate 2,505 of JAGQNA010000024.1, read as the reverse complement.
AAGAGCAACTTGGCAACTGTAACGACTATCTTGCATTAATCTTTTCTCGTGCTTTTAGGGCTTCTTCCGGCGTGTTCACGTTAGTAATTATCTGCTTATCCAAAGGTTTTACATGTTTAACGTGTTGCTTACTAATAATAAGTGCTTTCCGCGGACAGTCTATACCTTGCTTCGCTAACTTACGCAAAGCTTCAAGTGAACTTGGCTCCCATATTGTGAACATAGGTTCTGGCAACCCACTATCTGGACTCTGGTATGTAGTTGCGATTTTTGAAGCGTCTCTCATTCTAATTAAATATTCAATTGCTTCTCTAGTAATAAACGGCATATCACAAGCAATTACTAGCTGAGCAGTATCCTTATACTGACTTAACGCTGATACGATTGCTCCGTATGAATCACTAAATTCATTGGTATCAACAATATAATTATAGTCACCTCTTACTGAATGCTTCTCGTCTGAACGACACGACAGATAGACGTCATCACAGTACGGAGAAACTAGGTCTGCTAAAAAATACTTATGTGGCTTACCCCACCAATCAATCAAACCTTTATCATGGCCCATTCGAGAACTTTTACCACCTGACAATATAAGACCATTTAATTTGCTCTTCACCATATCTATATTATAGACCATACCTTTACGAGCTGATTGCTTCCCATGACGTGATTAGCAGGCACCTCAGCAAATGCATCAGCTGACGCTAAACTGATAAAATCACCTGATCCATTTCCTGCGACAATCTTAGCAATCAACTCACCTTGAATCTGACTTAAGCGAACTGGCACAAACCTCGTGAGATCACTCTTATCTAGCTTCGAACAGTCAATAGTAGCCTGATGTTCTGATGTCGCAATCTGGCCTTGTGATCGTAAAAGCCATGGAACTAGATATCGTACTAAACATAGATAAGTTGATACTGGATTACCTGGCAATGCAAAGAATATGGTCTTATCCTTCCTAGCAAACAGAAGTGGCTTACCTGGACGTTGAGCTACTCCGTGAAATATTATCTCTGCACCAATCTGGCTTAGCGAATACTGCACAAAGTCATAGACACCCATTGAAACACCACCTGTTGTAATAACAACATCATATTTATTAATATTTGATGATAGATAGTTATTAATATCTGATTGATCATCAGCTAAGTGTATACAATCTGGTAAAATACCATACTTACCAAGTATAGATATAATAGCTTGATCGTTTGAAAGTCTAACTTGATAATCTTCTATTAAGCCTGCTTTTTGAACCAGCTCATCACCAGTCGTTACCACCAATACGCGTGGGACTTTTGACACCCTAACGGTCTTCATACCAAAACTTGCAAAAATCGCCACCTCTTTTGGATTTATAGCCTGACCAGCCGAAACAACAAGTTGACCTTTTTTCGCATCAATTGCTTTCTTGTGTATAAATTGACCCGACTGAACTACTGCACCTTCACGTATTTTTGCTGTGCCATCGGTTATTATTATGTCCTCAACTTTAACTATGGTATCTACAGAATCGTCTAAGATTGCGCCCGTCATGATCTGAATACACTGCTCTGGCTTTGTGATTACTAATGGTCTCATACCAGCAGGCTGGACTCCAATTATTTCAAAAACGTCTGTTTTTGATAATGATTTTTGATCGATTGCTATCCCATCCATAGTAGAACGGTTGCCAGCTGGATAGTCTCTATCGGCGTTAATATCATCGGCAAGAATTCGTCCAATTGAATCCTGTATAGATACTACTTCCGTGCCAAAATTTGTCAGATTGTCTAATATTAGTTTTTCTGCCTCTGTAACCGAAATAATTCTATTCATGTTTTATACTTGTAAAAAGTTGCGGGTGAGTTATTGGTAGATTATCAAATGCATCCGATATTTTTGCAGTAAGCTTACCTCGCTTTTTACTAATTTCTACGTTGTCAATTTTTGAGCACCATGATACTTCAACAGCTGTACCGCAAAAAAATACCTCGTCAGCCGTATATAACTCGCTACGACTTATAGTCCTCTCAATGACTGGTATTTTCAGCTCGTTTGCAAGCTCTATGACTGTTCGTCGGGTTATGCCTTCTAGTATATCTGCGTCAGCAGTCGGAGTAATCAAAGTCCCATTTTTCACTATAAATAAGTTCATAACAGCACCTTCACCAACGTTTCCATTGCTGTCTAGCAAGATTGCCGAGTCATACCCAGACTCTTGTGCATCATTTATTGCCAATGCCGAGTTAAGATAGCCGCCTGTTGCTTTGGTGCGTGGTGGTAGAGCGTTATCAGCGTTACGTTGCCAACTCGAGACGCATACAGAAACACCCTTGTCGCGAGGCATATAAGAATCCATCTCAAGCATATAAACTGCTAAATCATACTCTCCGGGTATTCCTGGCGAAAGGTTTGTGTCACTTCGATATACAAGTGGCCGAATATAGGTTGTGTCAGCTATATTATTCTTAACCGCTAAGTCTAGGATCTTTCTTCTTGCACTTTCTATATTAAAGTCGT
>JAGQNA010000023.1 GCA_020428315.1 Candidatus Saccharimonadota bacterium | reverse complement strand
GTGTGTAAACGCACAAGTCTGCTCAATTTTCGTGGGTAAGTAAAAATGGTTTGTTTTGCCATTTCACTTGAGCAATTTTACGACCACACGAAACAGGGGCGAGCGTTTTAGCTTTTGCCCAACAAATAACAAAAAGTTTGTTGTTACTCACCTCTGTTATTGCAATCTTCTTTGTTAGCAAATTACATATACGAAAAAACCGTTGAACCTTACACTGACGCAGGTGTTTCTTTAGGGGCTAGATAAGAATCAAAATCTACTTTGACACCATTCCAGAATATCCCTTCTACACCGTCCATACGTCCGCTAGCAAGTGTGTGTCCTCGGCTAATTTGGTACGGCAAAAGTAATACTTGTGCGTTGTCGCCAAGCTGAGTAGCAGTCGTGTTTATTTGGTCTAAGTAACGCCAATCCTTGAAAGCACCGACTTTCTTACCATAATCAGGATCTTGATGCTCACCCTGTTCGTAGGCGACTACATATAGAAGTGGGCTATCAAGCCCTACGCCCTCTCGCTGAGACTGGTATCTAAAGCCATACAAGTCTCTATTGACAGGACTATCCCTTCCAGTCAGTCTGCCGTCCTGGCTCATAGAGTCGTAGTGAGAGACGAAGGTCGCAATACTACCATCTTTACGTCTAGCGAAGCCAGCCACGCCAGTGCAGCCAGCCAGTGAGCTTGTTGCGATGACGCCGTCTTCACCTTGCTCAAGACCCATTTTCCCAGACTTGTTCATTTCAACATAAGCTATCCCTTGTGCATCAGGTGTAATCTCACACTGAAAGATGTCAGCAGATCCCACAGCAATAAAACCTATGTTTTTCTGTCGCTGACTTATTGTAATATCAGCATCGCTGATAACTACTTCGCCTGTTGGCGGTTTTATGATACTGGCTATACTTTGCGTTTGATGCTCTGACATAACAGAGTACATTATAGTATAAACATATTATCTTGTCAACAGTGCTTGTGCTATAATACCGATATGACCGAAGTAAAACACAACAACGACGACATTTTCGCCCTACCAGAGAGTAGCTACGACGTAGTCAAGCTCACTGACTACTACGCTAAAACAACCGAGGGTAGTCAGCGTATCTTGCCGAAAGAAAAACATCGCTATGTGATGTACCTTCGTAAAACTACCGATGATGAAGCAAAACAAGTCCGCTCACTCGAAGACCAACAGACCGAGTGCCAGTTCCTCGCGACCAGATAGGTGTAAAAGTTCGAGATGAGGATATTTTCATCGAGAGTGCATCGGCAAAGAAGTCGGGCAATCGCCCTATATTTGACGCTATGCTTATGGGCTTCAAGACGGGTAAATATCACGGCTTAGTGGCATGGGCGCCCGACCGCTTGTCTCGCAATATGAAAGAAGCTGGTGAAATCATCGAGATGATTGACCTCGAACAGATACAAGACTTGCATTTCAAGACGTACCAGTTCGAGAACAACCCCAACGGCAAAATGCTCCTTGGTATCTTGTTTGCAACCTCAAAGCAATACTCCGATAAGCTGTCTGTTGATGTTTCGAGGGGTATTACGGGTGCAATCCGAGATGGTAAGTATGTTGGTGTTATCAAGAAGGGTTACTACGTCGATGTAGATAGCGGTTACTTCTTGCCAGATACCGAGAACTGGAAACTGCTACGCCAAGCTGTTGAAATGAGGCCCAAAGAGCGTAAAACCAACCAAGAAGTCGCCGAGTTTTTGAACAGTTCTGGCTTTAGCTACCGTAAGTACCAAGATGAGCCATACAAACGCTCAAAACTCAATAAAAAGACCGTTGCCAAGCTATTGAGCGACCCGTTTTACTGCGGTGTGTACGAGTACGGCAAGAACTACGCTAACCTACACGAAATCTACACTTTCGTACCACTGGTAACGACAGATGAGCATATCGTCTTGAGCAAAAATACCGCCGACACTTTCCAGAAGGAGTACGCTGGACGTAAAACCAACGCCCAACGGCTAGAGTTCGGTATCTTGCGAGAAAAGGTTATCTGCGACTTTTGCGACAGTATAATGGGCTTTCAACGAACTAAGCTCACCAAAGGCAAAAACGCTGGTAGCTATACCATCAGCTTTTACTGTAAGAATAAGAACTGTTTACGACATAGGCCAAAAGAAGCGACCGAGCGGTTCGGCAAGCCACTACCTAAAAGCATACGCCTCAAGTATTTGACGGCTCATATAGCGTGGACGCTCAAACATCTGACCAAGAACACCGAGAAAGCCTACAAGCAGTACATCGGTCGTCTCGAAGAACAGCAACAAATAGTAACCGCAAAAAAAGCAACACTATCCCAAGCCGAAACCGAGCTAGAGCGAGTAAGCCGTGCTTTGCCGACCGAGCAACAGTTTATTGAACTTGTACGTTCGTATCTAGAAACCTTGCTCAAAACGAAGGATTTAGTAGAAGAAGATTTAGTCTATCGTGAGGTAGTGTTGAACCTACGTGCTCGTGGTAATTCCATATCTGTTATAAAGCGAAATCCACCATACGATATGATGGTGGATTTTAGCGAAAATACTATGTGGTCGGGGTGACAGGACTTGAACCTGCGGCCTCACGGCCCCCAGCCGTACGCGCTACCGACTGCGCCACACCCCGATGCTATACAAAAACCCTAGTGGGCAGTAGTGCGTGATATATCCCCGCGTAAATGCAAGGTGGTTCTCATAATTACATCACCACGGTGAGTAATATCTGAGATCCATATCTAGATTCGTTAGGAAATCATGTACACTACTGCCCGCTAGGGTCTGTATCTATTATACACTTACTTATATTTATGCAATACCGAAAATAGCTGAAAAAATTGTAATAAACAGCTTCATAGCCGATAACATGAATGCACCGATGGCTGAACTTGCAAAGAGTACTATTACAAATACAAACACAACTCCGTATTGTTCAATCGCCTCCATGCCTCTTCTTACAAATTCTGGTGCTAGTGCATATAACACCCTTGATCCATCAAGTGGAGGAAATGGTATCATGTTAAATATAAAAAAGCCTAAATTTATTAATACGGCCTGCCATAATACACCGCCGAGTACGCTATTATATTCCGCACCTAAGGCAGCCCATAGGCCAAACAGTGTAAAAGCAATTAGGAAATTAGTTACTGGACCAGCTAAAGCCACTAATGCACTTCCCCATTCATCGTATTTTACTCTTGCCGGGTTGAATGGAACAGGCTTCGCACCTCCGAATATTGGCGCCCCAGAGACAGCCAGCAATACAGGTAGGATAATCGTAAGAAATGGATCAATATGCTTTATAGGGTTTAACGTTAGTCTACCCTGTAATTTTGCTGTATCGTCACCAAGTAGGTATGCCACATAGCCGTGCATAACTTCATGAAGAGTCATTGATAACAGAATTACCAACAAAATTATCGCTATGTCAAAAATGTTTATACTCTCAATTCCCATTCCTAAACCATTATACTCTAGTATAGGGTTGTGTTAAATAACTCTTACACGTTGACCTTAGATGATAAATCATATATAATTATACAGATTTAAATATTATCTAATCTGAATGGAGTAACGTAATGGCATCCCGCTGTGATTTAACTGGTAAAGGTAAGCAATTTGGGCATAATGTTAGCTTTTCTTTACGTCGTACAAAACGTGTTTTTAAGCCAAACTTGCAAAAGAAGACTTTTAAGGTTGATGGCAAGAAAGTGACTATGACACTTTCGACTAATGCAATCCGCACACTAAAGAAAAAAGGCATACTTACACCAGTCAGTAATAGCTAGCTAATCACATAATGATATTTAATAAGATACAGCCCACGAAAGTCTGTATCTTATTCAATATCTGCCTACTTTCTGATAAGAGTTACTATCGTTGCCACCTGAGGTAAACTTGTAGCACTTTTGATTCTAAATTTATCGGTAGATATATACTCAACCTTATTATCTTTAGTAAATTCATCCAATTTATCCTGCGGTACTTCATAGTTTATGTCTGAATCATAATAATGTACGGGGATCACAACTTTTGCATCAAAATTAGTCAATAACTTCGTCGCGTTACTTGCACTCAATGTGTATCCATTACCACCAATCGGAATAATTACAATGTCAACGACACCAATACTCTCAAGCTGGCTCTCGTCTAATTCTGATGCAATATTTCCAAGCACAGCTATGCGTACGTCCTGAGATTCAATACGATAAATAGTTGTTTGCCTACCCGTGTCGGGCCCATCCAGATATCTCTGTGCAGGTATACCCTTGATTGAAAGATCTGCAACTTCGTACTCTCCAGGTCCCTCAATACTTACTATTGACCCACCTGTACCTGTTAAAAATCTTGCCTCAGTTGCCAGCTCCACTGCATCCTTCACCGACACATCCCTTAGGCCATGCATAGATATTTTTGGGTCAATCACAACTTTAGTTTTCTTAGTTGTAAGAACTATACAATTTGCACCTTTATACTCAATGTCCATTTAGCCTCCTCTGACTTACGAATTACTCAATATACTTTCTGTATCTCTCAAAATTACATGCTTAGAGTTTAACAACTCAGCTATAAACCTATCTCTAATGCTTAGCCTATAATAAAATTCATCATATTTCATGACAGAATAATTTAATTCTCGTGACTCTTTCTTCTCTAGTACTTTAATCAACCTCTTAACCTTTGCGGTTGTCGGATTTCCTACAAGTAAGATGTCGATGTTGCTTGTTGATCCAGCGACGAATACACCCGACATTACTGCAAGTCTTATATTACCCAGTTCGTCTAGCTTACCCTGCCAGTCTAGCGTTGAATTACTAGGAGCAGAATCATCATGTAAAGTATCTTCGTCAGAAAATATCTGACGAAGAGGTAAATAATATTGATACCTCTGATCCACCTCGTAATATAGTTTATTTTCCGAAGTATCACTCTTGATTATTCCAACGCCTAGCATATTTGAAAGCTCTCGTCGTACTGAATTAATTTGTTCATCAATTATCCTGGTTATTTCTCGGACATAAAATGCTTTACCTGGATTATTCAAGAACAGGTGAAGCAACTTCACTCTAGTCTTTGAACCAAATAATGCGTCAATCATTCTAATATAAATCCTAATCCTTCTTAGATATGATATCACATTTTTGTACACTTTTCCTATCGGATAATATATTGGACGTTAAAGCATAAGCGTCGTGCAAAGTACACCATTCTATATATGGATTTGGTCTGAACCATGTCATTTGTCTCTTGGCTAGCTTCCAATCTAGTGTTGTAATTTTCTCTATTGATTCTTGTACAGAATACTTACCTTCTAGATGTAATTTAACAATCTGATATATGTTACTCGTCATAGATCCTAAATCCCAACTATATACATCTGCTAGTTTCGAAGCTTCATTAACAACACCGTCATTGAATAATTCTATTGCCCTTTTATTAATACGTCTTCTAAGGTTAATCTTATCTGTTGTGATTCCTACGACATGCATATTTTCTTTGATATTTGTTCGCCAACTAGTATTGTCCCCGTTAAATCTAAAGTCAAACAATAAACTATCTACATATAGACCTGTCCCGCCAACTACTAAGGGTGTTCTGCCTCTACCTTGTATTTCTAATATTTTACGTGATGCATAGTCGTGGAAGTTTTTCACATTGAATTTATCACCAGGATCGACTAGATCGATTCCCCAATGCGGTACCAACTTTTGTTCATTTAGAGTTGGCTTTGCTGTACCAATGTCCATACCCTTATAGATAGTTCGACTGTCTGCGCATATGATCTCACAGTCATAATTCACTGCAATCTCTACTGCGAGTGATGTCTTTCCACTCGCAGTAGGCCCTACAATAACAATAACAGGCAGCTTGTCTACCATGTCGTCCATCGGGACGTAGAAAAATCTACGACTCTATAATTATCTACAGTATGACCTTCGGATTCTAGTGCAAGTTTATGGCCTTCTTTACCGCCATAATACCCACTTGCACAATCTCCATGTCGATTCACTACCCTATGCCATGGAATATTAGTCGGGCCAAAATGCGCCAAACCGCCAACCTGCCTCGCCGCATTTGGGCTACCTGCCAAGGCAGCAACATCCCCATATGTCATCACTCTACCTTCAGGTATTTGCGCAACAATATTGTATACCCGCTGCTTAAAGTCCATGCTGTAGGCTTTGGATATAGTTAGCTAGCTCATTTAATGAAACTTTAGTCTCGCCAGACTGAGTTCGAATACTTATCTCGTTCTTGTCTTTATCCTTCGGGCCAATGATCAACTGGACAGGGATTTTCATAGCAGTTGCCTCACGAATCTTTTTACCAAGTGATTCATTTCGACTATCTGTTGTAAATCTTACTTCGTTGTATTTTACTGGTTTCATTAATACTACCTCTGTCAATATCGATGTTATTTCTTCAACATAATCTAATACTGTGTCATTAATGGTCAGGATTCGCACCTGCTCCGGTGCAGCCCAAAATGGGAACCAGCCGCCAGTATGCTCAATGAATACACTTAAAAAACGCTCAATAGACCCCAGAAGTGCACAATGAATCATGATAGGTCGCTGCCTACTACCATCCTCTGCAATATACTCAAGGGCAAATCTCTCGGGCATTGCATAATCTAGTTGAACTGTCGCTAGTTGCCATTTACGACCAAGTGCATCAGTCGCCATGAAATCCATTTTTGGTCCATAAATTGCTGCCTCTCCTACCCCAACCTCGTATTCCAAACCGAACTGGTCAGCCAACTTATGGATAGATGACTCAGCACTATCCCACATTTCGTTACTACCTAAATAATTATCGGCACCATCTCGAAACGATAAACGTAGTGACAACTTCATGCTTAGAAGTTTATATAGGTCTTGTGCGCTTTCAATCAACTCTGAGAAAATTCCCTCTACCTGTTCACTCGTACAAAAAACATGCGAATCGTCTTGAGTAATAGCCCTCACACGACTGAGCCCACCCATCTCACCACTTTTTTCATCACGGTACACCGCAGTTGTCTCCATAAACTTTACAGGTAAGTCCCGGTAGCTCCTAGGCACACTTGCATAGATTTGTGTGTGGTGTGGGCAGTTCACTGGCTTTAATGCTAACTCATCGCCAGATTCAGTTGATGTGAATCGCAATAATTCTGGAAATTTTTCAAAATGACCAGACACCTTGTATGTATCTAGCTTTGCAATTGTTGGTATCCACACCTTACGATATCCATTCTTCACTCGATAACTCTGCGCAAGCTCATTCAGCATGTCCCTCAAAATCGTGCCACGCGGAGTAAATAACGGCAGACCAGCACCAATAAGTGTTGACGAAGTAAACAAATCCAGCTCCTTACCCAACTTACGGTGGTCTCGTTTTTTCGCTTCTTCGAGCATGGCTAGGTAACCGTCTAATTCCTCCTTGGTAGCAAACGCTACGCCATAAAGTCGTTGCATTTGCGCATTTTTCTCATTACCCCGCCAATACGCACCAGCCACTCGCATGAGCTTGAACACACCAATTTCGCTGGTATTTGTTACATGAGGGCCGCGACAGAGGTCAGTAAAATCACCATTGGTATAGAACGACACCTCATCGAGCCTTGCCCCAGCTTCGGCAATTGTACCCATTTCAGACTCGTCTAGATCCTTGGCGACAGTCGTGCCAGATCGCTTCAGGTCGTTCAGTAGCTCTACCTTGTACGGCTGTCTAGCTTGCGTTGCCCAGGCAATAGCTTCATCAATCGGCTTGATTGATTTTTTGAAAGTTTGCTTTTCAGTAATAATCCGTCGCATCGTTTTTTCGATTTTCTTGAAATCTGTTTCAGAAATAGTAATACTACCGATATCGATATCATAATAAAAGCCATTTTCGACCACCGGCCCAACACCAAATTTAGCTTCGGGCCATAAACGCTGCACAGCCGCAGCCATAATATGAGCCAAACTATGGCGCATAGCGTGTAATTTTTCATTATTCATGGGACCTCCTTACTTAATATAAAAGCACGCATATCGTAATTTTCTACGTGCGTGCCTTGGTCCCGAAAATTATCAGGAGGTTCCACCTTGGCTATTTCTATTACCGCATTCAATTTACGTATGTCTGCGATCGCTCCCACGAGCTCCAGGGGTGGTTAGTCCCTATCATCACTATACGTAATAGTACCAATCTATTCTAATAATTGCAAATTATACCTCTGTTTGATATGATTACATTATCTGGGTGATTAGCTCATTTGGCTAGAGCGCCTCATTGACGTTGAGGAGGTGAGAGGTTCGAATCCTCTATCGCCCACCAAGAACGAACTTTTCGGGAAATTTGAGCGCATTTGCGCTCTTTTTTCTTTGGTTTTGCGGAGCAGAAACCAAATGTTTTCAGGGGGGAGAAAAGAATTTTGGGCAGCCGTAGGCTGCGCCTTTTTGGAACTCAAAAACAGGTTCAACCCGTCAATTTTGAGAAATGCTTCCTTTATGGCTACAAAGTCGCCACTTTTTGCGATTTTCTCGTAGGAAACGGCTTGTCTGAGCCACTGACGCATAGGTTCAAACCAAGCCTTGCCCGCAAGCGTCAGCCTGCCGA
>JAGQNA010000022.1 GCA_020428315.1 Candidatus Saccharimonadota bacterium | reverse complement strand
GAGCTTGCCGAAATTAGTGGCGGTGTTGAGGCGATGAATAATTAGTATGAGTAAGGAGAACACGATGAGTAGAAACATGGGAACAATAACACAAGTAGTGGGAGTGGTCGTCGACGTTGAATTTCCAAAAGATATCGACTTGCCATTAATAAACGAAGCAATTGAAACGAAGAGGGATGAAGAAACTCTCGTTCTTGAGGTAGCGCAACACCTTGATGAGAATACTGTGCGAACAATAGCACTGTCAAACACCGATGGGCTAAAACGTGGTCAAGATGCGGAATCTACCGGAGCTCCGATTAGCGTTCCTGTCGGCAAAGAGACTGAAGGGCGTATGTTTAACGTTATCGGTGAACCAATCGATGGCAAACCTGCTCCTAAGGGTAAGAAAGCACCGATTCACCGCGATGCACCAAGTCTTGATGAGCAAAGTAATAAGGCTGAAATATTGGAGACAGGTATCAAAGTACTTGATCTGATTGCTCCGCTTACTAAAGGTGGAAAAGCTGGTCTATTTGCTGGTGCTGGTGTTGGTAAGACGGTTCTAATCCAGGAACTAATCAATAACATTGCAAAATTTCACTCAGGTAACTCTGTTTTTGCTGGTGTCGGCGAGCGTACTCGTGAAGGTAACGACTTGTATCATGAAATGGAAGAAGCTGGAGTGCTAGGTAAGACTTCTCTAGTATTCGGACAGATGAATGAACCGCCAGGGGCACGTCTTCGTGTCGCGCTTTCCGGACTAGCTATGGCTGAAGCGTTCCGTGACGAAGGTAAAGACGTGCTATTGTTTGTCGATAACATATTCCGATACACTCAGGCTGGTGCCGAAGTATCAGCACTACTTGGTCGGTTGCCTTCAGCAGTGGGTTACCAGCCAAACTTGCAGCAAGAAATGGGTATGCTTCAGGAACGAATTACGTCCACAAAAAATGGATCAATTACATCTGTACAAGCAGTTTATGTACCTGCCGATGACTTTACTGATCCAGCTCCTGCAGCAACCTTTGCCCACCTTGATGCTACAATCGCTATGAACCGAGCATTAACAGAAATTGGTATCTATCCAGCGGTTGATGTCTTGGATTCTACAAGCAATAGCCTTGATCCTGAGATCGTGGGTGAAGAACACTACCGTGTAGCTCGTGAAGTTCAACGTATACTTCAGGAATATAAAGATCTGCAGGATATTATTGCAATTTTAGGTATGGAAGAGCTTTCGGAAGCTCAAAAACAAACTGTTAACCGCGCTCGTCGCTTGCAGCGTTTCTTTGCGCAACCCTTCTTTGTAGCTGAGCAGTTTACTGGAAATCCTGGTGTCTATATTAAGCTTGAGGATACGATCAAAGACGCGGCTGATATACTAGCTGGTAAATATGATAGCAAACCCGAGAACTGGTTCTATATGGCTGGCGGGCCACTAAGCGAAAAGAAGGATTAGTAGATGAAACTTCAACTCGTTACACTACTAGGCACTAAGCTTGATACTGACGTGTATGAAGTTATACTACCTACGCTTGACGGTGAAATTGCAGTATTCCCAGGGCATGAGCCCCTTGTTGGCGTGGCAACACCAGGAGCAATCGTGGTTAGACACAAGAAGAGTGATGACGAGAAGCACCTTGATTACTTTGCGATTAGCGGCGGAGTGATTCAAGTCTCACCTTCTCTGGTACGGGTATTAGTAGATGAAGCCGATAGCGGAGAGGATATTATCGAAGCTGAGTCAAAGGCAGCTCTCGAGCGCGCACTCGCTCATCAAAAGAATGCCAAAGATGCAATCGAGTTAGAGAAAGCCACTGCCATGGTAGATCGTCACGCAGTTAGACTAAAGGTTGCAGGTCTTCGACGCCGCTACAAAAGGTAAGCTATTGCGTTAGATAATGTTGTCTTAGGTGTGATTTTTTTGAAACCTCAGCATCTAGTATTTCTCGTACCTCGCTAGTCGTATTTGTCTGCATTAGTTGATGGCGTAAGTCTGCTGCATGTTCGAAATCTCGAATATAGATTTTGAAAAATCGTTTCAAGGTTTCAAATGGTCGCTTGGTCTGAGACTGATATTTATCATATAGGTTTAGGTGTAGTCGGAGTAATTCAAGTAGTTTGTCAGTGTCCGGTGTGCTTGACTCGGCGTTACTAAAACAAAATGGGTCATGAAAAACTCCTCGTCCGATCATAACTCCATTAACGCCAGGGTGTTTATTAACAAGCTCTTCGCCATGTTGTCTAGATCTGATATCTCCATTTATTGTTATAAGAGTTTGTGGGGCGATCCTATCTCGTAGGCTAATAATCTGATCGATTAACTCATAGTGTGCAGGTACTTTACTCATCTCGCGCTTTGTGCGTAGGTGTACGGTTAGGTTGATAATATTCTGTTGTAGCAAATGACCCAGCCACTCCTCCCATTCATCTAGCCGGCTATAGCCTAGCCGAGTTTTTACGCTGACTGGTAAGTCAGCAGACTTAGCAGCTTCGATAAGCGCAGCGGCGAGGGTCGGATTTTTGCAAAGTCCCGCTCCACCACCCGTGTTAACAGCAGATTTGTCCGGGCAGCCCATGTTAATATCGATGCCTGCGAAATTTTCTTCCTTGCAGTGCATAGATAGTTCTTTCATGGCGATTGGATCAGCCCCCCAGAGCTGGGCTATAAGACGAGAATTTTCGCACTGCTCTTTAAGTAGCCTGCCACCAATTGCCTTTTGTCCAGCGTGTAGCCATCCAGTCGCATTAGTGAATTCAGTCATGTATAGGTCGGGAGCACTGGCATAGTCTATAACCTGACGGAAAATTACATCAGTTACCGCCTCCATTGGTGCTAGTATGAAAAATGGTTTTGGTAATGAGAGCCAGGCGTTATGCATGTCTTGATTAGCTATCTTGGCTGTCTGATGGATCCTGTATGTTATCAGTTGTTTCATCATGAGGATGAGGGTATGACCCGTTGTCACCCATAACTGGAGCATCAGACTTCTTACCTCTTGGCTGCTCAGATAGCGGTAAACCCCAGCCTGCATTTCTATTACCTTCGCCATTTCCTCCGATTCCGTACGACATAGTTCTCCTTTTTATCTTAATCTTATCTACTATACTGTAACATATTTATACGCTATTTACTAGAGATATTTTTTAGATAGTCCTCAAACTCTAGTATACCCTTATAGTTGGCAGTGAAATTTGATACATCAGGAAAGTTTAGAGTCGTAACACAATTCCAGACTGCTTGAATTAATGTCGTGAACTCTTCAAGGTCTTGCCGACTCGGTGATAGAGAAAGATTTACAAATTCATTGCTTGGATTGGGTTCGGTAAATTGAAGAGCAAGGTTCGTGATTGTAAATCTATTATAGTCTCTAGAGTTTTCTATCAGTAGCTGGTAAAACATAAGTTGTTGACGATACTTGTGAAGTTTAATTTTTTCAAACTCAGTGTCCCCTTTCCACGTCTTAGCGGATTTACCAGTTTTGTAGTCAATGATTTTAATAGCTTTATTTATTGAGTCGATATCTACAACATCGAGTGACCCACTTAAGTGAGCATTGCCGAGATAGACATCTTGGTGATTAAAGTTTAATTCGGTCTTTTGACTTGGTGAAAAGTCGTTGTAGTGCGCGTGTAGAAACTGCTGCAGATAATCCATACCTCTACCAAGGAATAGTGAGAATTGTTTTTCGTCTAGGGGTGCTTTACTTAGATTACTTTCAAAATCATTGAGTAGGTCTTCAATAGGACGTCTCTTGTTATGAGTAGCTAAGTGAGAGTGCGCTCTCTGAAGTGTTTTATGGACGGCTGATCCATAGGCGGCATTAGGACTTATGCTTTTTGGGAAATGCAATAGGCTATTTAACATAAAAGTTTCTGGGCCGCCACTGGTAAGATCAATAAAGCTATTAAGGTGTGTTGCACTCAGTCTGTAGTTTGAGAGCATGGGGGACAGAAGTTGTTTCATAGTAGCATTACTTAAGTTTGTTAAAGGTGCATACCACGCTGTTAGCTGACTGTCAGTATCTGAGGTATTGGAAAGTAGCTCGGGGCTGGCTTTTAAGCTGGTGTTTAACAGAAAGCTTGCAGGGTCTAGTGGTTTATTATTTTCATTTGCTAAACTGTAGCTGATTGTCAATCTGTCACGGGCTCGGGTCATGGCGACGAAAAATAATCGTAGACGATCATCGTAGCTGTCGCCTGCTGTCGTTAGTGGTAAATTTTCTGGAAAGCTAATAGCCTGTGACTTCAGCTTAACTCTATCGCCCCATGTAGTATCAACGGCTCCGACTATAAAAACGTGTTTAAACTCGAGACCTTTTGATTTATGCGCCGTCATTACATTGATTGACAGTTGGTCGTCCGGATCGTTAGCTGTAGTAGCTGTAATAACAGTACTCATATTACGGTTTAGCTCAAGGTAGTCAAGCAAATCCGAGAGGACTAGATTTGATACGGTAGAATATTCTCGTAATTTGGAACGTAGCGATGACAGTGCACTTAAGAATTTTATATAGCTAGACGGTTCGTCATTTTCCTCGAAGTAATATTTATATAGCGGAGATATGAAAGTCTCTGTATTATTTTCGGCTGGTAGGCCGATCAAAGTATCTAGAAGCGGTTCAAGTTGACTATGAAAACTAGCTGCGGCAAGATTAGTAATCCAGTCGTGTAGCGGGCGTAGTTCATCATCCTCAGAGATAACCTCCATCCATAGTTTTCGATTTTTGTATGCAGTTAGGCTGAGTTGCCATAATTTCTTGGGTGGAATGTTCCAAGCAGGATGGGCTAGAAGTTCAGGAAGAAGTGCATCAGCCCGAGCATGCTGACCGTCTGCCAGTGACTGAATTATGTTAGCAAGTCGTTCAAGATGTAGAACTATCTCATTTTCAAGTACGTTTTCGCGCTTTTCGTAGTTTACTGGAATCTGCGCGGCTTTTAAGTATGGAAGCATCTTTATTAGTTCGGCATGACGCCGTGCGAGTATGACAATATCTCCTGGCCTCTCGCCATCATTGATCAATTTATTTATTTTTTCTGTGATTGCGTATCGTTCGGCCGTAACTGTAGTGTATTCGAATAAGTTCACTTTAGTCGCTGGTAATTTATGATTAGCATGTAGAGTTTTATTAATCTCTTGGTATCGGTTTTCTAGTCTGTCGACGCCTTGGGTGATCACTTCACGAGCAGAATTTATTATTGGTTCAGACGAGCGATAATTCTCCTTCAAAACAATTTTCCTGATGGTCTCGTACTTATCTTTAAAGTTTAAAATATTACTAAGTTCAGCTCCCTGGAAACTATAAACAGCTTGGTCATCGTCGCCAACTATCATAATATTAGGCGCACCTTCACTCGCAGGATTGTTGGTCAGGCTTTGTAAAATTCGTAATTGAGCACCGTTAGTATCTTGGAACTCATCAACCATTATGTAGCTAAACTGCTCTTGTAGGTTGAAGCGTAGCTCATCAAATACTTCCAGTGCATGCACAACCCTGAGTATCATGTCGTCGAAATCGTAGAGTTCATTTTCTTGCATCTTAAGCAAATATTGGTAGTAAACTTTACTGACTGCACGTAGTTTATTGATACGCTTCCTATCCTTAAAGATAAACTTTCCGTGGCTATCTTTCTCGAGCCATTTATTTCGCCACGCAGTGATTGGTTTAGTCGAATTTTGACTACTCGCATCATCGTACGCGTGAGAGATACTTAATGCTAGGATGTTTGCTAGCGGATTGATACCTGAAGGTAGGGGGTGTTGTTCGATCTCGGCAACGGAAAACGCGACAGGTCTAATCTTTTCGATAGTTGACTTTGAAATACGATTTTCGAATATTTCACTAAGTTGCCTCTCACAAGCATCTAGCACTCGTTCATTATCGACAAGCACAGCTAATAACTCGTCACTTGTCAGACCCGATTTCTTCAATCCTGAAATTGCTCTGATTACATCCTTTAGGTAAGTAAATTCACCATTCATCGTAGCGGATAACGGATTGTCATGGCCAAGATCTTCAAGAATTTCGCGAATTATTTCGAAAGTTGTTACTTCATCTGCCGGCTGAAAGAAGGAGTTATTGTAGAAGTATTCGCTAAATCTACTGATTACATCACTACCAAAGCTATGGAAAGTGTGAATGGCTACTTTATAGGCATCTGGTCCGATAATCTCTTTTAGTCGTTTTCGCATTGCGTCGGCACCACTTTCGGTAAATGTAAGACAAAGTATGTTTTGTGGAAGCGTGTCAGTATTTTCTAAAATATTGGCTGCCCTCATACTGAGAAGTTCGGTTTTTCCGGTACCAGGCCCAGCAACTACCATTAGCGGTCCATCGATATGGTTTACCGCTTGCTTTTGGGCGTCATTTAACATGTCGAGTCTGGCTTTAAAATCCATTAATACTATTGTACCAAGCTTGACGGATATATTGCTAAATTTGCCTACCGAGATATTTGAGGTAAAATGTTGACATGGACAATGAGATTTATAGTGATATAGCACTGGAGCAGAATATTCGGAAGCTTTTTGGTATACATACGCCTATATGCAAAATAATCGTAAAATTCATACCGGTAAGCCATACAGCAAAAGCGACAGTATTTTTGACCGAAAAGAAAGAGCTATTCGTATATATAGATGGTGAAGCAAGGCTTACATTAGGTGATATTAAAAAAATTATCGCACGAATGGGACTTATTGCAGAGCTTTTTATGCCACCGAAGCACCACCCTACATATTTTGATGATACTGCCAAGGAGCGTTTCAATATTACTTTTCCAGGGAGAACTAACCCGTCAAAGGACGATTTATTGTATTATAGGACGCTTGCCCCGTATATGCCGGCTTTGGTGCAGATTAATGCGGTCAAAAATGGTGAGATTTATCAATATGACAACGACAGTAAGTCGGACTGGCGACTTGCTGTAAAATTTGCATATCGAAGAATACTAACTAGCTAAACTTACAGCCACCGCTAACACTTACTCCGCCTTTACTACTGCGGAGTAGTACCCAGTCTTTGTCGCTTGGACTGTAGAATGCTATAAAAAAGGCACTGGAACCGTCGTCTGCTGCTATTGTAACGCTGCAGGGGCCTTGAAGGTTTGAAACAATTGCGTCACTTGTTCCATTGTTGGCGCGGGTCGCATAGTATACATACGGCAAGGTATCAGATATATTATCGTAACTACAAGTTGTATTTGTAAGTTGATTACACGGCGAAAGTCTAAACTCTTTATTATTCACACCTTTGATGCTGCTAGCCTTAACACCTAGTACAGTTGCTGCGGTGGTAAATTCTGCTTCGGTGAGGTCTTTGTTTGAGCCTGCTATTTCGGAGCTTGATGGGTATCTACCGTTTTCGCTATAGTACCTTTCAGCTGCCGATGCAACTGATCGAGCAATTGCCAAACCAGTCGCGGCACTGGCTTGTTTTTGGCTGGCTATGTAGGCCAATGTGACGCCACCAACCATAAGAGCCAGTATGGTGATAACCACTAGGATTTCAACCATAGTAAAGGCAGACATTCTTTTCTTCATATTAATACTCTATACTATTGCAGCTAAAATGTTAATGCTTGAAGTATGTGCTACAGTAGCAATAATGGATATTGGAAAGCAGATGATTAGATCAAGTATGCGTAACATACTTAAGTTAATGTCGGATGTTGAGATTCAGTCAGCCAGTAACGACATAAGGTTATCGATATTTCGATATTTTGATACCATGCTTAGGCCCAATATAAAGATTCATATTTATAGGACCTCATCATCTTGGATTGAAGTCGACACCTCTGGCATTATTGAGACCCTACACGAACGTAGTATTGAACCGATTGATATTGACGTACCTGAGGTAGCCAGTGATGCTCCTATACCGACCAGACAGTATAATGTGATTTTTGTCCCATGCCTTGGCTTCGACGAGGAGTTGAACAGATTAGGCAGAGGTAGCGGCTGGTATGATAAATTCCTAGGAACGCAGAGGCATACTATTAAGATAGGGGTAGCATTTGAAGCCACAAAATGTAGGCTGATCCCATATGAGGAACATGATATAAAACTAGACTTTATAGTTACAGAGAGTAATATTTATACCTCCCAGGGGAACTCTGCATGACCGAAGTGCCCCCAGCGGGCAGTTTGTTCATATATTGGTTGTCGGAGGTTTAATTTTGCGATAATAGCGTTTGGGCTTAAGTCATAATCTAAGATTGGTGCTTGCTTCCCGTTTATTGTAACAGTCGCTTCAAGGGGTTGGCTGTAGCCAATCGCATATGCTATATGTACAAATACCTCTTTAGCATTGTGATTTTTAAGATATTGCCGTGCAATATATCGTGCCATATAAGCGGCAGAACGGTCTACCTTACTTGGGTCCTTGCCACTAAAGGCGCCACCGCCAATAGGTATGCGTGGACCATAGTTGTCGACAACTAATTTCCTACCAGTTAGTCCGGCGTCAGCGTCAAATCCGCCCTGTGTCCAATCTCCTGCAGGATTACAGTGGAATTCAAGATTGTTGACTGTACCTACGATTGATTCTGAGCGAAGCCATTCAGAAATAGCATCTTTTAGTTCGTTAGATTTAGCATGTTGAAAACTAGCAACTATCGACGTGATCTTTCCATTCTTTAAAGTCACTTGTGTCTTGCCGTCGTGAGG
>JAGQNA010000021.1 GCA_020428315.1 Candidatus Saccharimonadota bacterium | reverse complement strand
CCTAGTTCTTTCATAGCCTGCTTCACAAGACTTTGGCGATCGTCCTCATCAAAAATTACAAAATTTTTTGCTAAGCCAATTTCACTACCATCAATTTTGAGTAATCGAACACATATACCATGAAAAGTACCCATCCACGGCATAAAATTACGATCGTTCTGTTGATTCAACAGGTCCGATAGTCTTTCTCGCATTTCACGAGCCGCTTTGTTTGTAAATGTAACTGCTAATATCTGCTCTGGCCAAGCTGCCTTAGTAGCTATCAAATGAGCAATTCTATGAGTCAATGTTTTGGTTTTACCGCTACCCGCGCCAGCTAAAATCAACAATGGCCCACTAGTAGTAAGTACGGCTTGTTTCTGTACATCATTTAACCCATCGGTTGTCTGCATCTAGCTACTAATTATACCTATACCAAGCCAAAAAAGTAAGCTGCGGCAGCTCCACCTACGCCAAGTAAGATAATAAAAATAATAATAACAATTGTCAGCCAGCCTGATTTCTTTTTCGTAGGATGACCAAGAGGCTGAACTGTCGAATCATATAATGGAGCATGGTCCTCTGCAGACGCGATATCAGACTTAACCTTGTACTGCTGAACGATTGAGCTTTGCACATCTAGTTTCATATCAGAAATTTTTAAATCTTGCACCTCAGATCCACCGGTTGGTGGTCTATCAGACTCAATTGAAAGAATATCACTCGCAAACTCTGCTGGCAGTGCAACCGGTACCGTACTACTCTCGATTTGCTCCTCTTCACCTGCTAACAGCTCGTCGCCTGGACTATCCTCGTTTGTTGTATCGTCTTGACCTTCTTTGTCGGCCAGTATCGAAGCTGAATCTTTATTACTATCCAATGTTGTCGTTGGTGCAGAGCTACCAAGTGGAGTTTTTTCTACTTTCGCGTCTGGTAAGAATGGTGATTTTGGAGGTTCTGATTTTGGCTCTGGCTGGCTATTTTCAGAGTTAGCAACTTTAGATACTGATTCATCCATCTGATCCATGTCTAGCACATCGTCATTATTTTGTTGACCAGCCTTAGTTTCAATATTAACGTCCGGCTTAGTTTCTTGGCTAGATTGTTGCATATCAAAAACTGATTTTTCTTCTATAGGCGCGTTTAACCCTACCGATGAAGGAGTAATATTTGTTTGAGTTCGATTCTTGATAAGTGCTTTGTCTGTAGTCTTCATATCTGATGATGGATGCATGACGTCCATAAACTGCCCGCGTCGCTTCGGAACTATACTTACCGGCTGTTCACTGTTAGGCTGCATAGGTTTGTTGCTTTGACTCAGGTTGAGACCTTGGCTTTCTACTAACATCGGCTCGTTAGTCTTTGTCTGCTCGCTACTCTCATTCTCTACAGAGGTATTGCCCATAAGAGAATTTACAGCTTGGTCTAGTTCATCAAAGTCAATATCAGTCATACTTACTCCTATCTCCTATCATGTGCAGACTTGACCATCTTGCTAAATTCATCGACGTGAAGACTTGCACCACCTACTAAAAGTCCATCCAGCTCTGTCACAGTCAAGAACCCAGCTGAGTTACTACCATTTACACTACCTCCATAAAGGACTCTTACTTCCTGAGCGGTCTCTCTTCCAAATAGATGCTGGATTTGTCGTCTAATCGATCGGGCAGCTTTTGCTGCATCGCCGGGCGTAGCTGATGCGTGACCAGCAAAGTCCTTCCCTTTACTGATTGCCCAAACTGGTTCATAGGCAACTACTACAGTTTTAGCCTCGTCTGCTGTTAAATTAGCGAGCCCACTAACAATTTGATTGTGAATAATCATATCAGTTTCGCCATCGGTACGTTCAGCAGCAGTTTCACCAACACAAAGTACTGGGATTATTCCGTTTCGAACCGCCGCCTGTACCTTATTACGAATATCTTTTTCGTGTTCGTGGAATACGTAACGTCTTTCAGAATGGCCGATTAATGCATATTTCACTAGTCCACGTAGTTGATGTGCTGACACTTCTCCCGTGAAAGCACCTTCATCGCGCCAGTATAGATTCTGTGCTGCTAGTTTGTATTTGGCATGATCAATCTGGATACTAAGTGGTTGCAGGCAAAGCGCAGTCGGGGCTATAACCATTTCAACATTGCGATGATTTTGAACTACCTTATCAAGTTTATGCAAAAAAACACTAGCCTCGTGTACGGTAAAATTCATTTTCCAATTTGCTATGATAAGAGTCTTGCCCACAATATCTTCTTGATTCTTATGCTTTTATTTCATTCTTAGTGTACCAGTATTATGCTGACTTGTATAGATAAAATTAATTTTTGTAGTACCGATCTAACCAATCAGAACGAAAGTCATTAAATGTACCATTAGAAATATGTTGACGCATAGAATCGACCAACTTTATTATAAAGTGCTCATTATGTATCGATAAAAGTGTTGAACCTAGCATTTCCTTACTTCGTGATAAATGGTGTAAATATGCTTTTGTATAGTTATTGCAGGTATAGCATTCACAGTCTGTGGATAAAAGATCAAAATTAGATTTATTTTCAGCAACTCTAATGTTCTTACGGCCATCCAACGTATAAAAAGCACCATTACGTGCTACTCGAGTCGGCGACACACAGTCAAAGGTATCAATACCCATTGCGACTGCCTCGAACATATCATCTGGTTCGCTAATGCCAAGAAGATGCTTTGGTTTACCTGCTGGCAGCTCTTCATTCACCCAACGAACTATATCACCCAATTGACTCTTCTCTATAGCACCACCGATCCCATAGCCGTTAAAATCCATATCGCCTAGATATTTTGCTGTATCTCTACGCAAGTCTTCATAGTTTGCACCCTGTAATACGCCAAATAGAGCCTGGTATGGTCTATCACTATCTTGTTGAAGCCTCCTGAACTCTGCGATTGAGCGCTCTGCCCACTTATGCGTCCTACCTAGTGCTTCAACTTGATAGTCATATGGGTCCGCAAGAGAGGTTAGCTCATCAAAGGCAAAACAAATATCAGCTCCGAGAGCAAATTGAATCTGCATCGAAAGTTCAGGCGTGAACCGATGCATACTACCATCTAGGTGAGATTTAAAGTTGACACCGTCATCATCAACAAAGGCATGTCGACTGCTTTTTGGTGTATTCAAGCTATTATCTGCATCCATAGATATAACCTTCTTATAACCACTACCGAGTGATAGCACCTGAAAACCACCTGAATCGGTAAAGGTAGGCTTCCCCCAAGACATGAATTTACCCAGCCCACCAGCTCGCTCGATAATTGAATGGCCGGGCCTCAAATACAGATGGTAGGCATTGGCAAGTATTGCTTGACCTCCAGCGGCATCTACCATTTCACGTGTCATTGCCTTGACTGTTGCCTGTGTTCCAACCGGTATAAATGCTGGTGTCTTAATCTCTCCATGAGGAGTCTTTATGATGCCGGTTCGCATAAATCTGTTATCCCCTGGTGCACTGGTTATCTTAAAGGAGAATAAGTTTGGCATAAAATCAGCGCCTCTTTACTGGGTGTCCACCGAAAGTCGCCCGAAGTGCCGCAACAACCTTAGCTGCAAATGAGTTTTTTACATTCTGTTCTGTTACTGATCGTACTCGGTAGTCAATTGATTGCTGAATGGACTCTACTGGAACGTCTAGCTTTTTTGCTTCATCAACTGTCCAAATAGCCTCTCCTGAAGCCGAACCGATTTCACCGTCGTACGAGCCTAGACCGGGATCTGCTTCTAGTGCTTCAACCATTCGGTCATTCATAAAGCCTGATACTAAAGTACCTTTTTGAAATAACTTTGCAACTGCAATAAGGTCTAAATCATATTCACTTGCCTGCATTACCCCGAACCCTTCGCCGAAGGCCTGCATTATAGGATACTCAATGCCATTATGAACCATTTTTACATAATGACCAGCACCGCCAGTACCAAAATACTGATGACCGCCATTCGGCTTAGCTAGACTATCAAAAATAATAAAAGTTTCGTCGTAAGCACTACGATCACCCCCAATCATTAGAGGGTAGCCTGTTTTTTCAGCAATAATACCGCCACTAACGCCCATTCCAAGAAATCTTAGGCCTTTTGCTGATAAGTCTCTAGCGTGTCGTTCGGTGTCTTGATATTTTGAATTACCCCCATCAATAATAATGTCACCCTTAGTCAATAAAGCTTCTAGGGTCTTAAGGCTCTCTTCGGTAATTTCACCTGCAGGCAGCATCTGTAACACAATTCGGCGTCCTGGATATGGCAGGCTGCTCACCGCTTCCTCGATACTTTCCGGTGTATTTATGCCGCGATCACGTGCTAGCTTGCGACTGTCTTCACTGATGTCCCAGCCATATACTTCGTGGCCCTCCCTAACCAATTTTGTAGCCATTCGGCCACCCATTTTACCAAGTCCGACTACCAGTAGTGGGGGCTTATCACTCATAGATACCTTCCTATTAATTAGTCTAATTATACGTCAAGTAGCGCTTCGATACCAGGAAGCATTTGGCCACTCATCAGCTCTAGGCTAGCTCCACCGCCAGTCGACACATGCAAGAAAGTTTTATTGTTTTGACTACTCCATCCTAGGGCAAAATCAGCAGTATCTCCTCCGCCAACTACAGATACTATCTCTCGATTACTTGTAATCGCTTTAGCAACCCCCCTAGACCCATTTGCAAAATGATTCATCTCTGCAAGGCCCATCGTACCATTCCAGATAACGGTACGTGCAGAAGTTATTTTATTTGCAAAATCTTTAACTGTTTTATCGCCAATATCAAGAGCCAGATCCTGATTGCCAATATTATTGATACTAACCGTTTGAATGTCTGCAGTTTCACTCACCTCTTTAGCAACAACAACATCACTTGGTAGTCGTAAAAACTCACCTTCGTTTCCTGCACCAACTTTTTTAGTGACTTCATGTATAATTCTTGAAATTTGGACTGATTGATCAGTTTCATACTTGCTACCACCAACACTAATGCCTTGGTTTGCTAGAAACGTATTTGCCATTGCGCCGCCAACTAGTATGCAATCAGCGATTGGTATCAGAGCTTCGAGTAATGGTAGCTTATCACTCACCTTTGCACCCCCTAGTACAGCAACCAATGGATGTTCTGGGTGCTGCATAGCACTAGTAATTACAGAATATTCTTTCTCAAGCAATAATCCAGCTACACTTGGTAAAAAATGAGTAATCGCCTCGGTACTAGCGTGCGCTCGATGCACCACCCCAAATCCATCTTGAATAAAATAACTCGCGGTCGAAGCTTCGGCCAATTGGGAAGCAAATTGACTATCGTTTGCTTTCTCTTCGTCGTAAAAACGCAAATTTTCCAATAAGATTACCGCACTGTCTGACTGATCGCTAATCTTCTGACGAATTTCACTACCTATACAGTCATTCATGAAGACTACCGGCTCACCTAGTAGCTCACTCAAGCGAGTAGCTACTGGGGCTAGGCTAAATTTCATCTCCTTACCGTGTGGGCGACCAAGATGTGATATAATTACGATCTTACATTTTTGCTTCTGTAAATATTGCAATGTTGCTAAGCTAGAGCATATCCGAAAATCATCAGCAATTTGGCCACTATCGTCTAAAGGCACATTATAGTCAGCACGGACCAGTACCGTCTTACCTTTTACATCTACATCTTTAATCGTTTGTTTGTGGAATTTTATCATAACCTTATACTACACTACTAGATGGTTCTGAAGCGAAGAGTATCAGTGCCACCAACCTTACCTGGTTGTTGGCCGCTGACGAGTACGACTCTTACAGTGTCATCATCGAAATATCCCTGTATCTTTAACTCTTTAGCAATATCTACTCCTGCAGTTTCACTGTCTGGTCGAACATATGACTTATTAGCATAAGTTAGTGCCAACTGTTGAGCTGCTCGTCGAGAGCTAGTAACACTTATAATCGGTAAATTCGGCCGATAGCTAGCGATTCTTAGAGCTGTTGCACCACTTTTTGTTTCTGCTACTATAGCGTTTGCATTTAAATGTTCAGCGAGATTGACCGCGGCTTCGGCGATTGCATGCTGATCATCATCTCTCAGGCTGCTAGTGATATGGACTTCACCAGGCGCTACGTCTGCGTGTTCTTGAGTGTAGTTGATAACCTTTTTCATGGCTGCAACGGTCTCTCCTGGATACTTTCCAGCTGCAGTTTCATCACTCAACATCACCACGTCAGCACCTTGAATCACAGCCGTAGCAACATCACTCACTTCTGCACGTGTTGGCTCAGGCGAGTCAACCATACTAGCCATCATTTGAGTAGCCACGATACTGATTTTGCTATACTTTCGACATAATGAAATCGTTCGTCTCTGGACAATCGGTACAAGCTCTGCACCAACCTCAACTGCTAAGTCTCCGCGGGCGACCATTATACCATCACTAGCTTTTACTATCTCCTCTAGGGTGTTCGGCTCGATAGCTGTTCTTGTTTCAATCTTGGCAATTATCTGCGCATCACTCCGGTCTTTCTCTACTAGTATTCGTCTTAGTTGCTTAATATCATCTGCCGATTGAACAAAACTAAGGCTTACATAGTCAAAATCCTGGCTAACGCCATAATCAATATCCTTAAAATCCTTTTTAGTGAAAATATCGCCGCTGAAATCGGTATCTGGTAAGTTTATACCCTTCTTACTCATCAGCACACCATCATTTTTTATTTCAATACAAATAGCATTATCATTTTTAATCGATACAACCTCTGCTCGAATTTTGCCATCAAAAATATACATAGCCTCGCCCGGCTTTACCTTATTGGCTAAATTGTATTGAACAGGTAGCCTAAAACTACCGTCATGTTCGGATATAGCATGGTCAAGTACCAACTCATCACCAGTTCGTACCTTAAAACTGTTACCCTTTATCATCCCAAGTCTAATCTTTGGTCCCTGTAAGTCTTGAAGTATTGCCACTGGCTTACCTAGCTTCTTACTTGCTCGGCGAACCCATTCAATCTGCTGATCGCGCTCCTCATACTGGCCATGGCTAAAATTTAGCCTCAAGCCATTAGCCCCATTGCGTATTAAGTTTTCAATCATCTGGTAACTATTAGTTGCCGGTCCAATGGTTGCCAATATCTTCGATCGCTTAAAAATAGCCATTAGCTCTATTATACCTTAAGTATATTGCATGTTGAATAAATTGTAATTATGTGATAGTATATAGTTATGATTATTATTAAATTAGCCCAAAGCAATCGCCGCCGTAGCCGTATACTGCGAGAGTGCTGATAATTTAATAAAAACTTCATATCCTCACTCTCGCATTCCGAGAGTGATTTTTATATGAAAGGAACTAATTATGACAAAACTATGGCAAGCAGGATTAGACTCACTGCTTCCTGCAATTGAACATTACACGATCGGCGATGATCAAACGCTAGATACTGAGCTACTTGGCTACGACATTACTGCAACCAAAGCACACGTTAGTATGCTACAGAGTATTAATATCTTATCGCAAGATGAAACAACACAAGTGCTAGATGAGCTAAATAATTTACTTAAGCAATGGCAAGAGGGTAGCTTCGTAGTCGGATCAGAATATGAAGATGGCCATACTGCCATTGAGCTATACTTGACTCGGCAACTTGGTGATATTGGTAAAAAAGTACATACTGGTCGAAGCAGGAACGATCAAGCACTAGTAATGATGCGACTGTTCTTAAAGGATTATTTAGAACAAATCGAT
Organism: Candidatus Saccharimonadota bacterium; assembly: GCA_020428315.1. Taxonomy (GTDB): domain Bacteria; phylum Patescibacteriota; class Saccharimonadia; order Saccharimonadales; family Saccharimonadaceae; genus JAGQNA01. Next base: position 1,205 of record JAGQNA010000021.1, on the reverse strand, counting down.
GACAGTCTGGCTAATTTAGCAGATATTTTCAAAGAAAAGTCTTCCGCCGCTGGAACACAGGCTATGCCTGGATACACTCATAGTCAAAAAGCCATGCCAACTACGGTTGCAATGTGGCTAGACTCATACGGTCAAGCATTTGAGGATCAGCTTTCATACGTCAAAGCTACCTTAACTATCATCGATCAAAATCCGCTAGGTTCAGCTGCAGGCTTTGGCGTCTGCTTACCGCTCGATCGAGAGATGACTACAAAACAGCTTAATTTTAATAAGACTCAAGTTAATCCGATATACTGCGGACTTTCGAGAGGACTTTTTGAGATGGTTAGTGTGCAATCATTATTGCCAACGATGACTCTAGTAGGAAAGTTTACAAATGATATCCTGAGTTATACTTCACAGGAATTCAATTATTTTAAACTACCAAGGAATATGACAACCGGATCTTCAATCATGCCCCATAAGCAAAATTATGATGTTTTTGAAATCGCTCGAGCATACTCACATGAATTTCCGAGTCACCTACTTTCCCTCCAAAATATATCTGGCAGTGTAGGCAGTGGTTACCATAGAGACCTGCAACTAACAAAAGGTATCGTTGTGCGTGCTCTAAAGAAAGTGGTTTCAACTCTAGACATTTTGGCATTATGCGTTTCAGAGCTACAGATAAACAAGCAATCTCTAGACTCTGCTATGACTAAAGAGCTACTAACTGTCAATAAAATTGAGCAGCTCATTAAAAAAGGTGTCCCGTTTCGAGACGCTTATCATAAGGTTAAACTCAACTGTTAAATCCGACACTCGACCTTTTCAAAGTGTTATTTTTCTGCTAGAATGGTTCGAGCCTAGTTTGCTATGGTCTCATCGTCTAACGGTTAGGACACCAGGTTTTCATCCTGGCAATCGGGGTTCGATTCCCCGTGAGATCACCATAAGAGACTCTTTCGACTCGGAAGGGTCTTTTTTGATGTTTGCTAAGGTGTAAAGAGTACTTAATTTAGGCGTTCGAAACTTATTTGTAGCAAGCTCGTATTCTATGCCTTCTGGGAACACTAGACGTTGGTAGATGATTTGATGTTCTATCGAGGCATTGCTCCATATTCTCGGTGCGTTCGACATAAAACGAATAGCATAATCAATTGCATCAGTTTTTAGTTCAGCTAATGATCCTACACTGTCGAGGTCTTTCTGAACATTGTCTGACT
>JAGQNA010000020.1 GCA_020428315.1 Candidatus Saccharimonadota bacterium | reverse complement strand
CTGTTTCGGCTTTTGCCGAAACGCAAACCACCAGAAAACACCCTTTTCAACTTCCAAAAAATCTCGGCGGGGGGGGAATTACAAAAAATATGCAAAGGGTTTTTCTGGTGGGGCGCAGCGTGCGCTTGGGCGCACGCAGGCGGCGCGGCTTAGAGTTACCACTTTGGTTTGCGCTTGCCTCGCTTACGCTCGGCACGCGGTGTATTCCACAGATTGTCCTTTGGCTGCCACAGGGGTTTCACTTCGGTAGCTCCTTTGCTAAAATAGGTTCTAGCGAACGCAAAAATTCGCTCCATTTCGGACAAAATGCTAAAGTGGGCTCTAGCGTTTAGGTAGAAATCGCTCCACAAACACTTAGATTTATTTACGTATTTTTGTTATAGTTTTATTATGAAGCAGAAGCTAATTTCTGTGTTTGCTGTTCTTGTTATTAGTCTTATAGTTGGGGCTGCGGGTTTCCTATATTTTTATAGGCCCTCAGTTACTGAAAATTTCATTGTCGGAACAGTAACCAGTGTTACAAACAAGCCCAATCTGGCAGAAGATGGCTATTACGGTTTCGAAGTAAAGGATAACTCGGGAAATAAATACACTATTAATGCCACTGGCTACATGAATATACCTAGATTACCTGGCGAGCGTGGAGGGAAATGCGTGGATGTACCAATGGTCAAGACTGGAGACAAGGTTGAATTTAATCTTCCGAAAGCAGAGAGCCAAGCAAACACATTTGATATTTGCTATGAAAAGAGTTTAACGGGATATTACTTCAAGCTAGATTAACCAAGAAAATATATGTTTTGCTGCAGTATGATTGCAACAATGATACATATGTCCCTCTAGTTTAGATCTTTCGCGTTCAGTAAAGCTCATTTCGAAAGCCAAAGTGCAATCTTAGTCTCAACCCTAGAGTGTGCTTGAAAATGAACTGTGTTCCATTAGAAAAACCAGTCTTTGATTGATTTTGATTTCCATCAGTGTACAATTATTGTATGCAAATAGAATCTGTGAACACGAAAGAACACACGAAGCGCAAATGTCACCAGAACTACAAGTAGCCCTACAGCTAGCAATACAAGCCGGCGAGGTATTGAGAAAACACCACAGAACTAAACTTGTTATTGACTATAAAAAAGATGAGTTTGACCCAGTATCAGTAGCAGACCGGGAGTCAGACACATTACTGCGTGCCGGTATTGCGGCCGCATTTCCTGACGACGAGATATTGAGCGAGGAAAGCCCGCTACTGCCTGAGTCTTACGCTGGCAGAGTTTGGATAATTGACCCACTAGACGACACCAAAGGGTATATACGTGGCGAAAATACATCAGGCATTATGATTGGCTTGCTTGAGGCTGGTAAGCCAAAGATGGGGCTTGTATATCTACCATTTCGCAACGAATACTACTACGGTGAAGTTGGCAAAGGTTCTTATGTTTCTAGGCTTGGTACCGTAGAAAAGCTACAAGTACCTAGCACAACCCAAATAGAGGGTTCACGCCTCGTTGGTCGGCATGTTCTGGCTGGTGATGTTCGCCCGATTGACGAAGTAGTCGACGAACTTGGTTTTGGCTCAACGATTGTAGAGGGTTGCATCGGTGCAAAAATCGGACTAATCGCTGAAGGCAAGGCGGACGCTTTTATTCATACAAACCTAAAGGCTGGTAAATGGGACACGCTAGCGTCAGAAGTGATACTGTCCGAAGCGGGTGGCGCTTCGCTGGTTGACATAGACGGTAAGCCGTTAGATTACACAAAATCTGAAAGTGGTTGGAACAGATATTTTATGGCTGCTGCCACCCCTGAATTATTGGCTAAAATCACAATTAAACTAGGAGAAATAAATGAACAAACTCATTCTTTTTGATATTGACGGTACATTAACCGCAAGCGCTATCGGACACATTGAGGCGCACGCCGTAGCTTACCAAAAGGTTTTTGGTATTTACGGGTCTATCTTTATGATTGACTTTGACGGCAAGACTGACCGACGGATTACAAAAGAAGTCTTGGCCAGTCTTGGTGTTGCTGAAGCGGAAATAGAAGCAAAGTTACCTATGCATCTGCAGGTAATGGGTGAATACTACGACAGTTTGAAGCCGTATCTGAAACCGAAACTCCTACCGGGAGTTGCTGAATTGTTATATAGACTACATAACGATAATAATGTTTTACTAGGCAATGTTACAGGTAATCTTGAGCGTATAGCAAAAGACAAGTTAGAAGTAGCGGGTATTGCAGAATATTTTGACTTTGGTGGATTTGGAAGCGAATCAGACGAACGACCAGAGCTAGTAAGGCTTGCTATTGAGCGAGCTAGAGATCGTGGTTTTGAGGGCGATGATGTATATGTCATCGGTGATACGCCTGTTGATATTACGGCTGGGAATGCCGCAGGCGCAAAAACAGTCGGTGTTGCCACTGGCTCATACAGCCAAAAGGATATTCAAGAAGCAGGCGCAACAATCACATTACCTAGCCTCGAGAGTCTACTAGCAGTGGAAAAAGCCTTAGATCTATAGTCGTCAGGTATCTAAACCCGACAGAAACACTTACTACTTTTTCAAAGGTCTCTGAGAAAATCTCAAATAATAAATCTTCTTCTTGAAACAAAATACCGTATCTGCTACAATATAAAGCTGAAACTAATATAAATTTAAGGGAATTATGGCGAAAAAGAATACAAAGCGAAAGCTAATTGGTTTAGTAAGCCAGCTTACAAATCACCGTATCTATACCACTATCAATACGCAACAGCGCAATGGGCTGGGTAAGTTGACTCTTAAGAAGTATGATCCGATCGCACGTAAGCACGCAACCTACGAGGAGACTAAAAAGAACCTTGGCCGTAATGAGGTTAAGGCTCGTAAGAGCTAGTTTCGTCCGCCTGTCTATCGATATGGTCGGCTAACCACCGACCATTTTTTAACATTGCATCGAGAAGTTGTTCGCTTAATGTAATATTTTCTGAGTACACGTATAATAATGAGCCCTCGATCTCAATAGCTAACGATCCGAAATGCTTAGACACCATTTCTGTAACGAGTGGGTTCAGTATAGACTCTACCTCGACTGCACGACCAGGCTTTGCATAGACGCGATACTTATTTAAAAATTCTGCCTTATGGGTGCCAGATGAACTTAAATTTATTGCACGTAGATGCGGGTATTTTGTGAACAATTGTAGGTAGAATGATTCACTATGGGTGTGCATGCCTACAAAGATATGAGGGAGATCTTTTGCAACGAGTAAATCAAATGATAGAATGTGCCACTGATGTGATTTTTTCGCCTTACTTCCGGTATGCAGTAATGTATCGCTACGTTCGACAAAACTTATATCATACCCTTCGTAAGTCCCAACACAATAATGATGGTCAAAGTGTTTATTTGAGACTGTTAATCCGCGAACGATACGCCTGTCTATACCTCCTTGATAGACACGGCCAAAGTAGACAAATCCATTCTTGTCTGAGAAGTCCTTGATTATTTGCTTACCGCGTCTGCGTGAGATGAGTCTTGCTGGAGAAAACCTTTTTCCAATCTTACTTACTGGATTAGCCATAGCTGTGCTCCGACATATAGTCGAGAATAGTTGCAGCATATTCGGCATGACTCCAAACTAGAGGTGAAACCGAGAGCTGTTCGCCCGTAATAGGGTGGATTTGTTCTGAGAACATGCCGGTACTTTCTGCACGATCGGCGACCCATCTAAGTATCATATCTGCCCGCGATGTATCATTACGTTCAAGATAATACTGCGCCTCCCAGAGTGATGTAATCACCCATGGATTGCTTGGAGTGTCAGCTGACTGCTTTCTGTACTGATCGTTTTCGTATCGCTGCAAACCAGCCTCTGTGCCATTTATTCTGAGTTTTGATTGCATTGCCTTAAGGGTACTTACAACTTCGATACCATTTGAATCGAATAAGCCGAATATAAACGCTCCATAAAAACTTGAACTATCAAGCGTGTCATCGTATACAGTCTCGCCATCCTGCCTTAGGTAGCCCTTTCGCAAGTATTGCTTTTCGTTTGAGTAAAGATACTTCCTAGCTGCCTCTCTCATGCCTTCAGCAGCGCCTCTCCAGCGAACAGCATCGGCGTTTTCACCTTTAGCTTCTGCGAGATCCGAGGCTGCAAGTAGAGCTATATGCACAGTCGATACCGTATATGTGGTCGTCATAAATTTCTCTTCCCACAAATCATAGCTGGGAAGTGGCAAGTGAGTAACATCATCGAAGTATTCAGACATAAAGTCCGCCATTGGCTTTACAAATGGTTCATAAAACCTATCGAGATCAGCCTGCTCCTTACTGGTATTGTAGAACTGTGCATACATAAACAGCGAAATCGCAGTCTCGTCCTCCTGAATTGGTGGTGCATGAATACTACCATGCTCATACGGATGCCAGCTAGACCCTAATGCTCCGTCCGCTCTATACTTATGCATTACATATCCAGCCGGGTGAAGTAATTTCTGTAAAAATTCAAAGTATTTTAACGGCTCCTCGGTATATCCAAGCCGAATTAGAGGCCAAAGCACCAATGCTGCATCTCTGGGCCAACAATAGCCATACGCGTCTCGCGAATAGTTAAGCATTGCTGTGTCAGTACTCGCAATAATCGCACCACCGTTGTCGATATGCGATTTAATATACAGAATACTTTTCAGAAATAGACTACGCTCAGTCGCTGGCAGTCGTTTTGCAACCTTTTCTGCCGGAACCAGCCAATGACGCCAACTACTTACAGTTCGCTCATAGCGTTGTTTTACCTCTTGCTTGTGATCAGTAAAAGTCTTGTGTATATTTAGAGCTTCTCTGATCGAGCGTCCAACCGCAACCCAGTAATAAACCCGATCTGAGCTATGTGCAGCTATACTTAACTTAAGCCTTAGGGTCGAATCAACTCTACCATGCTCAACAATACCGTTCTGCAATTCACCATCCTCAGCATCTCGAAACGTTCCTTCACGGTCTTCAATCCCAAACAGTCCAATACTTCGCTGATCGAAATAGTTTCCATCAGAATCTTTTGCGCTAATAATAAACGCCCTATGTCCTCGGTAGTGAAGGATAGCATTACTATCTGGTAAATACTGAGCTGTGTCTGTGTTACCTCGTGAATCACCGATTGCAAAAGCCTGATGCATGAACAGTCTAATTTCACGTTCATAATCAGCCAAGTTAACGACATGTATATTACGTACAAATACAGTATCATCTGTATCAATAAAGTCTTCGAATTCAAGAACGACTTTAAGCTTTTCATTTTTTGCTCTAATATAACCTACTAAAGATGTCTCAGATGTCCGAATATATATATCCCATGTATCATCGTCTAGCCATGAGAGTTGGTTGTCAACCCAGACGCCAACCTTATGGCGTAACTGCTTTCCGGCAGAATGATTTTCAAAACCAACATGTGGGAAATAAACATCATGGACTAGCCCATAATTATTAATCCCCACATGAAGTGTACCGTTACTAACTATTACAGGCCTAGCCATACAACCTCCTTGTTCCATGATATTTATGTAAACGATAACGCATATCTCGAATTGTATTCATGAAGTATAGAAAGGCATCGTAGGGTGAGTCATACGGACTAAAATAGGCGTGTACGTCTCCATCACTAAACCATTTCGTACACATATAGTATGCGTTGTCGCTAGTCTGAAGCTTGCGCCAATCAGAGATTAGCTCTATGTCATTACTTCTCATAACTTCTTCTCTAAGGTCGTATAAGTAATGCATAGCCTCGTGCTGCATGCTATTCCCAAGCCATGCAGTAAGATCTCGCTCTGTGTCTGCCCATGTAACAGTATGGGGCATACTGATCTCTCCGGCGATATCGTCTGCTGCTGCTGCCTCGCTTACAGTGTAGAATCTATTGTTCGGTGTAGTGTGCCACATACCCACAAAATGCTCAAAGAAATCAAATATACCAGAATCGTCCCATTGGTGCTCGCCAAATGTTTCATAGTCCATAAATAGATTCGTTAATGGGGCTTCGCCAATTGATGCTTCCGCCCAAGAGTGATACGTATCAGCGGTAAGCGGCCAACCCTCCCAGTTCCGGTTGCTGAATCGAAAAGCTAGATCATCGCTTAGCTTATAATTCTTCAAAAGCAACCTAATATCATCAGTACCTATTGGCTTATAGATATAATTTGCACTACGCCACTGCAAAATCGGATCCCATCCCTCAGCAAGGATAGCCTTATAGCCTTGCTTGTCTGCCCATTGCGCCAGACTGTCATTATAGGCAAGCTCAGTATTTCTAAATACTTTTGGTGTCACCCCAAAGACAGACTGTATTTTCTTACGATGCGCATCTACCTGAGCTGTAAATTCGTCTACATCGTAGAAAAAAGCTAAGCTATGATAGTAGGTTTCGGCCACAATCTCAACTTTGCCAGTTGAAACGATATCTTTAAACGTTTCAAGCACATCAGGCCTGTATTGTTCGAGTTGCTCAATCAGGGTACCTGTAATACTAAGGGATAGTTTAAAGTCATCATGTCGGTTCATCAGTTCTTTAAGCAACCGATTCATAGGTAGATACGATTTTTCTGAAACCTTATCTAAAATCGCTTTATTATCTTGCTTGTCTGCGCCTGCGAAATAATCATGATTATTTGCCGTATCAAAGATTGAATATTGGCGAATACGCCATGGCTGATGTGCATGAAGATACAGGGTTATACCACGTGCACTCATGCAATCGCCCTGCCTTGAGATGAAAACTCACCAAGCCTACCATACAGTGCCATGCAAGTCGATGCAACTTGCCTCCATGAGATGTTGGCGTATTCGTGTTTGACATTTTCTGCTAACTCTTGACGAAGACTATGACTCGTGGCAACACCAACTAATTGGTCTGCGAGTTTATCAGTGTCCCAAAAATCGTAGCGCAATACATTGCTAAGTACTTCGCCAACACCACTTTGATTGGTTAGGATTAGTGCAGAATCATGGTGTGCAGCCTCTAGGGCGGTTAGACCAAATGGTTCACTTACAGAGCTCATTACAAAAATATCGACCACGCTAAATGCATCACGCCATTCCTGGCCACGCACAAATCCTGTAAATAATACCTTGTCAGCTATGCCTAAATCTGCACCTAATCGCAATAGCTCATCACGCTGCTCGCCATCACCAGCCAAAAGCAAAACCAGCTTATCATACTTACTGCAGGCTTTTGCCATCGCTTCGAGTAGTTGAGTTAGACCTTTCTGTACGGTAAAACGCGTAATAGCACCGACAATTGTATATCCTTCCTTCTTCAGCGAGCTGATATAGCCATACGTCTGTTCATTGTGTATATAGCCTGCAAGGCTTTCGATATCGAGTGCGTTATATATGACATCGATCTTGCTGGCAGGAATCCCGTATTTTTGAACAATAAGGTGTTTAGTGTTATTACTGACCGCGATTATTTTATCTGCTATCATCAGAGCCTGTTGCTCAATTTCATGGACGATCGGATTGCCACCTGCATAATGACCAGACCGGTCATACTCAGTTGCATGTACATGAACTACCAATGGTGCACCCGTAATTTCCTTTGCCCTGACTCCAGCTTCCATAGTTAGCCAGTCGTGTGCGTGTATGACGTCAATCTCCTTACTCGTAACTAAATCCTCAACATACTCAATGTAGCGATGCTGGACATCTCGAATTGTATGTAGCCCTTGCATAGCAAGCTGTGTTTTACTAACTTCTATTACATATCTGCTGTCGTAAGCCCCCATACCATTTTTAAACAATGGCTGGAGGGGAGTAGCATTGTGTACTGTCATAAAATCCGTCTGACTATGTGAGGCTGTATAGGGTACAACAAAATCAATTTTTGCTCCCGCGCGCGAAAGGGCCCTAGCCATGTAAAAACAGGCTACTCCTAGGCCTCCACTGTTATGTGGTGGAAGCTCCCAGCCTAGCATTAGCAATCTCATACCCACCTGCGCGCCGCGCTTCTCCTTATGCTTAAATTCTATGCCCAGTATACCGTAAGCACTATCCTTGTTGCAACTATTATAATTATTGTAATTTTATGATAAAATGTAGGATATTGCGAATTGCAAGTAGAGGGGTATAGCTCAGTTGGCTAGAGCACTGGTCTCCAAAACCAGGTGTCGCAGGTTCGAGTCCTGCTACCCCTGCCAAATACAGACTAACGACCAGCTAAAAATTCAGAACCAGAAAAGAACTACAATGACTGATCAGTTGAATACCCCAAGATTACCCATCGACACTACTAAGAACTCAATCCTTACAGAACCGCTGGTTGATTCATTTGGACGTAAACACACCGACATGCGTTTTTCAATTACTGAAAGATGTAACTTTCGTTGCACGTATTGTATGCGAGAAGATCAACGCTTCAATCCCTCATCGCTAGACCTCACCCCCGATGAAATTCTTAGGATTGCTAGTATTGCCCATGGACTAGGGATACGAGCAGTTCGCATCACTGGCGGTGAACCGCTTATGCGTAAAGATGTCGTAAGTATTGTCAAAAAACTAAAGAACGTCGGATTCGATGAACTAACTATGACTACAAATGCATCTCTACTCTCACATACATCAAGAGGGGTAACTATGGCTCAAAACCTAAAGGATGCTGGCCTTGATAGGTTGAATGTCAGTTGTGACTCGCTAAACCCTGAGAGGTTCAAGAAAATTAGACGAAGGGGTACGTTGCAAGGAGTTACAAATGGCCTACAAGCAGCTTACGAAGCCGGCTTTGAAGAGATAAAGATGAATGTCGTAGTAATCCGTGGTATTAATGATGACGAAATTCTCGATTTCGCCCAATTCGCAAGAATGTCAAGTATACTAGGCAGAGAATGTATCGTACGTTTTATTGAACACATGCCCCTCGGTGAAACCGGTGATGAACAGACGAGCTGGACACCAGATAAGGTTGTTCCTGCTGAGGAGATCGTAAATCTTATCGATAGCAAATGGCCGATTAAGATAGCCAATCATCAGGGCGACCATGCACCCGCTTCACGCTGGAGCTTCGATGATGGCTTTGGAGAAATTGGAGTGATACCAACAATGACAAATCGCTTCTGTGGTGATTGTAACCGATTGCGAGTTACATCAGACGGGACTGTTGTAAGTTGCTTATTCTCACCTAAAGAAGCGCGGTTCCGACTCCGCGATAAATTACGTACAGGCTGCACCGATGAAGAAATTGCTCAAGTTTTTCATGGCGCGGTCACTAGTAAAAAAGCAGCTCAAAATCGTAACCTAGATGAACCTACAATACTTGAGTCACCTGGTGCTTATATCGAAGGCGGCTCAAGGGGGGCACAAGGAACAACGATGTCTCAAATTGGTGGTTAAATTAGCACTCTTGCCCTTAGAGTGCTAACTATGTATAATTCAACCTAGGAGGATTGATTATGCAGCCTGAACAAACTTCAACAAAGCCACTTGGACAATTTGGTCAAGATTTTACGCAACTAGCACGAGATGGCAAACTAGACCCGGTGATCGGGCGCGATGAAGAAATTCGTCGTTGTATGCAAGTACTATCGCGACGCAGTAAAAATAATCCTGTTCTTATCGGTGAACCCGGTGTCGGCAAAACTGCAATAGTCGAAGGCTTGGCTCAGCGAATTATTAAGGGAGATGTACCGCAAAGTCTTAAAGGTAAACGAATTATTGGTCTTGAAATTAGCAGCCTACTGGCTGGTGCTGGCTTCCGTGGGCAATTTGAAGAACGCTTGCAATCTGTCCTTAAGGAGATCGAGGCAGCAGCGGGCGAAATTATCCTATTTATCGATGAGGTTCACACTCTAGTAGGTGCTGGTAAAGCTGATGGTGCAATAGACGCTGCCAATATGCTCAAGCCTATGATGGCGCGCGGCAAACTTCACCTAATCGGCGCTACCACTTTAAACGAATACCGTCAGTATGTTGAAAAAGATTCCGCATTAGAGCGTCGACTACAGCCAGTGTACGTTGGCGAGCCAGACTTCGATGACACGGTTGCAATTCTACGTGGTCTTCAAGAAAAATATGAAGTCCACCATGGTGTAAAGATTCTTGACGATGCCATTATAGCTGCAGCTAGGTTGAGCGATCGCTACATAACCGAACGGTTTTTACCTGATAAAGCAGTTGACCTTATAGACGAAGCGACTTCAGCCCTAAAAATGCAGCTTGATTCTAAGCCAATTGAGCTAGATAGGCTAAATCGTAAAATTATGCAGCTGCAAATCGAGCACACAGCCCTTAAAAAAGATAAAAGTGTGAGTGCTAAAGCCCGTAAATTAGAGATCGAGCGAGAAACTAGCGGACTTAAAACTAAAACTGGTGAGCTCGAAGCAAAATGGCAAAAGGAGAAGGATATAATTGATAAGTTAAACGCTGAAAACGAA